>NZ_JALKFY010000742.1:0-2472 GCF_023242985.1 Frankia sp. Mgl5
AACCCCGCGAACTCCGACACCGGAACCGGTGGACAGCCACGACGTCGACGCACCATTCGATCATGGCTGATCGACGGTCGCGGGACAGCGGACTCCGCCGATGCAACTGTGAGTTCATGGTTCGGCCTCGGGCGGTGGCCTGACCCGCGATGCAACTGGCGTGATGCCTTCGCACTGACCTGTCGGCCGCTGTCTGGTGGTGTGTCGACCGGACCGGTGGGCGTGTCCCGACAGGGGCCTTGCTGCTACAAGGCACCGTCACAGTTCTGACCGCCCTGCCGGCCCGGCGACGGCTTCCCGTTCCGAGCCGAGCAGGAGACGAACAGCCCGTGGTCAGGATGCGTCAGTCTGAGAACCCAGACCAGCCCACCGCTGGTGGTGTCGATGCCGAGGCAAAACTGACCAGGCGTTGCCGAAGTAAAACGGCGCACCCTCCAGCCTTGGAGGGTGATCACTGTGGAGGACTGGGCCGAGATCCGGCGGCTGCATCGGGCTGAGGGTGTCTCGATCAGCGAGATCAGCCGGCGGCTGGGGGTCGCACGGAACACGGTGCGCCGCGCGCTGACCTCGGACCGGCCACCGCGCTATGAGCGGGCGCCGCGGCCACGGTTGACCGACGCGGTCGAGCCCGCGGTGCGGACGCTGCTGGCCGAGTATCCCCGGATGCCCGCCAGCGTGATCGCTCAGCGGATCGGCTGGACGCATTCGAGCTCGATCCTGCGGGAACGGATCAGTCAGATCCGTCCCGAGTATGCCGGGGTCGACCCGGTGGACCGGGTGGTCTACGAGCCGGGGCAGGTCGCGCAGTGCGATCTGTGGTTCCCCGAGCCGAGGATCCCGGTCGGGTGGGGGCAGCAGCGGATGCTGCCGGTGCTGGTCATGACGCTGGGATTCTCCCGGTTCACCACCGCCACGATGATCCCGTCGCGGCAGGGCGGGGACATCCTGGCGGGGATGTGGCAGCTGATCGGCCAGATCGGCCGGGTGCCCCGGACCCTGGTCTGGGACCGGGAGTCCGCGATCGGCGGCACGGGCAAGGTGACCGCGCCGGCGGCGGCGTTCGCGGGGACGCTGGCCACACGGATCCGGCTGGCTCCGCCGCGGGATCCGGAGTTCAAGGGGATGGTCGAGCGGACCAACCGGTTCCTGGAGACCTCGTTCCTCCCCGGCCGGACGTTCACCGGCCCGGCCGATTTCAACACCCAGCTGGACGGCTGGCTGGCCCAGGCGAACACCCGCCGCGTCCGCTCGATCGGCGCCCGCCCACTCGACCGGCTCGACACCGACCGTCAGGCGATGCTGGCGCTGCCCCCGATAGGACCTGCGGTCGGGCTCCGGCACCGTGTCCGCCTCGCCCGCGACTACTACGTCCGCCTCGACGGGGTCGACTACTCCGTCGACCCGGCCGTGATCGGCCGCTTCGTCGAGGCAGCCGCGTCCGCCTGGACGGTCACCGTCACCTGCGACGGGCAGCCCGTCGCGTCCCACGACCGCTGCTGGGCCCGCCACACCGTGATCACCGACCCGGTCCACCGGGCCACCGCCGCCGAGCTACGCCGCGACCAGGCCGCCACGCGGCGACGCCACCACAGCCTGCGCCAGCACGCCGACGGCCACGTCGTCGCGCTGCGCGACTACGACGCCCTGTTCGGCGTCGACTTCACCCCACCCACCCGCACGGAAGCGAGCAGCCAGTGACCACCACCGGCATCGACGCACCCAGCGAGACCGCATCACCGACCAGCACAGCCCACACCCGCCAGCCCGCCGACGGACTCCCCGCCCTGCTCAGCTACCTGACCCGCGTCCTGAAGATGCCCACCATCGGCCGGACCTGGGAACCCCTCGCCGACCAGGCCCGCGACGAGAACTGGTCACACGAGGAATACCTCGCCGCGGTCCTGCAACGTCAGGCCGCCGACCGGGAATCCGCCGGCACCATCATGCGGATCCGCACCGCCCATTTCCCGACGGTCAAGACGCTGGAGGACTTCAACCTCGACCACCTGCCCA
Source organism: Frankia sp. Mgl5 (assembly GCF_023242985.1). Taxonomy (NCBI): domain Bacteria; kingdom Bacillati; phylum Actinomycetota; class Actinomycetes; order Frankiales; family Frankiaceae; genus Frankia; species Frankia sp. Mgl5. The sequence continues at coordinate 2,014 of NZ_JALKFY010000742.1, forward strand.
GCCTGCGCCGCGACGTCCTCGCGCACCTGGCCACCGGCACCTTCGTCGCCAAAGCCGAGAACGTGATCCTGCTCGGCCCACCCGGCATCGGCAAAACCCACCTGGCGATCGGCCTCGGTGTCAAAGCCGCCCAGGCCGGCTGTTCGGTCCTGTTCGACACCGCCAACAACTGGATCACCCGGCTCGCCGCAGCACACCAGGCCGGACACCTCGACACCGAACTCAAGAAGATCCGCCGCTACAAGCTGATCATCATCGATGAGGTCGGCTACATCCCCTTCGACCAGGACGCAGCCAACCTGTTCTTCCAACTCGTCGCGTCCCGCTACGAACAGGGCTCGATCCTGGTCACCTCGAACCTGCCGTTCGGCCGCTGGGGCGAGACTGAGGTGGGGCCCGTTCTTCGGACAGTGATCCCTATGAGGGATAATTGATCCGTGAACGGAGGAGATCAATGAG
>NZ_JALKFY010000743.1:0-2369 GCF_023242985.1 Frankia sp. Mgl5
GGACCGAAGCGAAGGAAGCAGCATAAAGCTGGTATAGTCCGTCTACGTCGGTGTCCGAGAAATGGGCAGCACCTCAGAGCGTCGAACGTGGGCGGGCGACCGCCCGCGGACCCGCGGCGGCGCCGGTTCACCTGGTGATCTTTCTTCTCCGGGATCGTGCGGGAGATACCCCGCGCCCGCAGCGACTCCCGGATCTTCTTGCTGGCGTAGGCCTTGTCTGCGAGGAGACGGTCAGGGCGGGTACGGGGCCGCCCTCGCCCCAGGCGCGGAACCCGGATACCAGCCATGACCTGGTCAAAATGGGTGCCATCGCTGGCCTGCCCGGGGGTCAGCACGATCGACAGCGGCCGGCCCCGACCGTCGCACGCCAGATGAATCTTGCTGGTCAGACCGCCCCGGGACCGGCCGATCGTCTCTTTCGCCGCTGACGGTCGATCATCCTCAGGGTCCGTGTTGATGTGCCGTTCCCCTTTTTAGTTTTCGCGGGGGCACGGCGGGCGCCGGCGGAGTGCTGATGGGCACGCACCACGGTGGAATCGATGCTGACCGTCCACTCGATCTTCCCAGCCGCGTCTTCGCGGACCTGGACCTGTGAGTGCAGCCGGTCCCAGGTGCCATCCCGTGACCAGCGGCGGAACCGGTCATAGACCGTCTGCCACTTCCCGTACCGCTCGGGGAGGTCCCGCCACGGCGCCCCGGTGCGGATCTTCCACAGGATCCCGTTCACCGTTGTGCGGTGATCCGCCCAGCGGCCACCGCGTGCCGGCTGGGCGGGCAACAACGGCTCTATCCGCGCCCACGCCGCGTCCGTGACCTCACCCCGACCCGTCATCAAGGCCGCCCCTTCGGGGCGGCAACCCCCACGCTGACCAGCCCGTTCATCGAGGCCAGGGCGCCGCACGCGCCACGCCGAACGGGGCCCCGGCCGGTCCGACCGCGCGCGGCGGGGCCCCGCCTCCCTCCGGTCGGCACCCCACCGGCGCGTCGGACCGGCCGCCCATTCGGCGCGTCGGAGCGTCGCGTTGGCCGTAGCACCGCATGAGCCACCGCCGGGTGGCACGAGTGTGATCCCCGGTGACAATGGTGGAGCATACGCACCATGCCAGGAAAGACTTCTGTATCGGCTTCTGAGCTGATTTCGGCACAATACTTCCATCTGAAAACTCTGCATCCAGCCGCAGGCGCACCGTTGGAGAGTCGCCGAGACGGGCGGAAGGCCGGCTCGCGGGAAGATCTGCGGTCAAGACCAGTCGATCTTTCGGGATGCGTCCGTGTCAGCGCACGCGAGGAAGCCGCCACGACAAGCTGCATCACGCAGCGCTTCTAAAGAATCACTCACGATGATATCTTTTCGAGTCGCGACCGGATCAGGTCCTTTGCGAAAACGAGCACGTTTTCGCCACTCGTCACTGTGAGGTGTATTTTGCGCAGGGTTATTCCGGCCCTTGTCGGGGCCGTCTTCCTAGCTGCGGTGACCGCGCTACCCGCCGTCGCAGCACAAACCGGGGACACTACGGCCACATTCCAGCTGACCAGCGGAACCCTTGATATCACCGTACCAACCGGGACAGTAGCTCTCGCCACAGGGGCGGTATCCGCCCCGTCACTCAGTGGCCAGTTGGGTGCGGTTACGGTCACGGACCTCCGCAGCGCAGACCCCGCATCCTGGACCGCCTCGGTCTCAGCAACGCCTTTCCAGAACGGAACACACACGCTCGCCGCGTCCTACGACACCGGCGTCGTCACCTCCACAATAATCCCCATCAGTGAATTTACGATCACCACTCCACTGACACTCTCCACGACTCCACAAAACCCGGTCGTACTCAACCCGACATGGCCGGGCGGAGGCGACAACACGGCCACCTGGAATCCCACCATCACCGCAACCATCCCGCCGACAGCCACCGCCGGTACCTACACATCGGTCGTCACGCACTCGGTCATCTAACGAAACGACCCACACCGTGCGACGTGTTCTAACCGCGCTCGCCGTGCTGGTGGCCGGGACCCTCATCCCGACCACCAGCACGTTCGCCGCGCCCCCACAGACCGCCAATCCGAAACCAGGAAGCATCGGCATCCGGCTACTCGACGCCCCGGCCGGCGCAGAAGAGGACCCACGAGCCCGCATCTACATCGTCGACTACCTGCGGCTCGGCGCCGTCATCCAGCGACACATCGAAGTCACCAACAAGACCGATGCGGTCGCGCACCTGGCCATCTACCCGGGCGCGGCCTCCATCAAAGACGGGACGTTCAACGTCGCCGCCGGACGTACCGGTAACGAACTTGAGGTGGGGCCCGTTCTTCGGACAGTGATCCCTATGAGGGATAATTGATCCGTGAACGGAGGAGATCAATGAGTC
>NZ_JALKFY010000744.1:0-2298 GCF_023242985.1 Frankia sp. Mgl5
TTGTTCCAGAACGGGCCGTGCAGGCCGGCGAGGTTGCGTAGCGCGGCTTCGGCCTGGGGGGTGTCGCAGCCGTCGGCCTGGACGCCGGGCTGTGCCGGGTGCGCGTCCTCGAGTACCAGGGTGAAGCTGCGGCCGTCGGTGTTGATGGCGGCGCTCCAGCAGTGTGGTACCCGGATCTGGGCGTGGGGGGCGAACCTGGTGTAGTAGCCCACCTCGCTGCGGTAGCCGGGGGCGATCTGGGCGCGGCCTTCGGGGGTGCCGGCGGCCAGTTTGAGGACCACCGAGGCGGGCGCCGGGTCGGGGCTGTCGGGATGGATGTCGAGGTGGAAGCGGTGGCTGGAGCTGAGTTGGCCGCCCCCGACGGGTTCGTGGCGTAGCCCGACGATCTCGGTGTCGGTGCCGCCTCGGCGTAGCGCGGCGGTCATCCACTCGGGGGTGACGGCGTTGGGGTCGTCGACGATCCACTCCGGTTGTCCACCCGCCGGTTCGGTCATCCTGGCCTCCGGAGGAGCTCGGGTCGGTGTCCGTGGCGGCGCGTGAGGTTCAGGTGATCGTGTAGCGGATGGGGAGGTGTTTGGGTCCGCCGACGAACAGGGTCTGCATGTATTCGGGTGTGCCGGCCAGTTCGATCTTGTGTAGCCGGGGGACCAGTTCGGTGTAGAGGGCGCGTCCCTCCAGCCGGGCGAGGTGGGTGCCCAGGCAGTAGTGGGCGCCGAAGCCGAAGCCGACGTGCTTGTTCGGGGTCCGGCCGACGTCGAACGCTTCGGGGTCGGTGAAGACGTCCTCGTCCCGGTTAGCTGATGGGTAGGACAGCAGCACCGACTCCCCGGCCGAGATCCGGACACCGCGCAGGGCGGTGTCCTCGGTGGCGGTGCGCATGAAGTGCTTGACGGGGGATACCCAGCGGATCATCTCGTCGACCGCGGTGGGCACCAGGCCCGGGTCCGCGGCGAGGCGCCGCCACTGGTCCGGGTGTTCGAGGAGGGCGTGTAGCCCGCCGGAGATCGCCGCGCTCGTCGTGTCGTGCCCGGCGGTGGCGATCAGGACGTAGTACCCGACCGCCTCCAGTTCGCCGATCGGTTCGCCGCCGACCGCGGCGTTGGCGATCACTGAGCCGAGGTCGTCGGTCGGTGTCGCGCGGCGGCCTGCGATCACTGTCTGGAAGTACTGGAAGAAGTCCAGCAGGGTGTCCAGGGCGGCGGTGTCGCCCGGGTTGCGGGCGAGGTCGACGTCGTCGGAGCCGAACAGTTCCTGGGTGAGTGTGAGCATCCTCGGGAAGTCCTCCTCGGGCAGCCCGAGCAGGGAGAGGATGACGTAGAGGGGATAGTGCGCGGCGATGTCGGTGACGAAGTCGCATTCGCCGCCGAGCTCCGCCATGTGGTCGACGTAGCGCCTGGCGAGCTGGGTGATGCGGTCGGATAGTCGCCGGACCCCGGCTGGCTTGAACCAGTCGGCGCTGATGTGCCGGTAGACCGGGTGGTCCGGCGCGTCCATCTGTACCAGCGAACGTATCGGCGGCGCGGGTGCGGCCGGGTCCTGGCTGACGGCTGTCCGTGGCGCGTTGTGCCACAGCTGCGCGTCCCGGGAGATCGTCATGACGTCCTCGTGCCGGGTGACCGCCCAGAACGGTGCGAAGCCCGCCGTCTCGACCCGGTGCACCGGCGAGTGGCGGCGCAGCAGCGCGGTGGCGGTGTGCCACCGTTTCTCGTCCGCGTACGCCGTCGGGTCGGTGAAGACGCTGCCCGCTTCGTCAAGATCCATGACCAGTCCTTCCGGTGGCACGACCGGCAGAGTAGCAAAATATCTAGTTCTTTTGCGGTTGTTGGATTCGTTCGCAGGTCAGGGGCCCGCCGCCGGTCAGCCGCGCCGGGTGTCGGTCAGGCCTGTCGTCGTTGGTCGGACCTGTTGTCGCCGGTCGGGACGGCTACCGCGGTTTGGTGTCGGCGAGCCGGGCCGTCGCGACGGCGCCCAGCTTCCCGGTCCCGGCGTCGGTGAGGTGCACCAGGCACACCTCGCCGTGCCGGTCGGCCACCGCGCGTGCCGGTCCGACCGAGAACGGCCGTAGGTAACGGATGCCGAGCGAGGTCAGCGCCGTCGGCCCCTGGGCGGATGAGGTCGCTGCCTCCTCGGCGGCGAACGCGACGAGGCCGCCCTGGATGGCGCCGCCGGCGTTGAGGCCGTCGGCCCGCCGGGGCACCTCGACGGTGCCCGGAGCCACGATGACGCTGCCGACCCGCTCGGCGAGGGGAACCGGCAGCCGGAAGGGCCCCTCGGGCAGCCCGGCCAGGGCGCCGTGGG
>NZ_JALKFY010000745.1:0-2268 GCF_023242985.1 Frankia sp. Mgl5
CACCGCGGACAGTGCGTGGCGGCTGCTGGAGCTGTTCGGCGTCCGTCCGGACAACGCCACACTGGAGCGCCAGCACGTCTACACCTTCGAGGCGAGTTACGCCCAGCAGTGGCGGCGGGGCCGGATACTGCTCGCCGGCGACGCCTGCCACCTGATGCCACCGTTCGCCGGGCAGGGCATGACCTCGGGCTTCCGCGACGTGATGAACCTGGCCTGGAAGCTCGACCTGGTGCTACGAGATCAGGCCGACGCGCCGCTGCTGGACAGTTACATGGCCGAGCGTCAGGCGCACGTGCAGCACGCCATCAGCATGTCGGTGAATCTGGGAAGGATCATCTGCCAGACCGATCATCGGGCCGCGGCCGATCGGGACACCGTGATGCTCGCCGCCGCGAGCCGACCGGTCCCGGCTGTCGCCCTACGGCAGCGCTCCCCGCTGCAGCCGCTGAAGAAGGGGCTGCTCCACCATGGGCCGACGGGAAGGCCGTCGGCCCCGGCCGGCGTGCTGCTCCCACAAGGCCGGGTCGCGCGGGATGGTGAGATCGGCCTGTTCGACGACATCGTCGGCCTGGGGTTCGTGCTGCTGTGTGCACGGCGGCCGGCGGACCTGATCGACGCCGGCTCCCGGGAGTTCCTCGCCGAGCTCGGCGCCCATCTCGTGCACGTTCTGCCCGCGGACCAGATCCTGGACGCCGACCAGGTCCACACCGCCGACGTGGCAACGGCCGATGCCGGCACGCCGGCCGGGACCGCGCCCCCGGGAGGCGTCCACACGGTTGTCGACCTTGACGGGGTGTACCTGTCCCTGCTTGCCGAGACCAGCTCGGCGGCACTGCTCGTCCGGCCGGATTTCTACGCCTTCGGTGGTGCCGCGGATCGCGCGGGGCTCAACACACTCGTGGACGACCTGCGGGGACGCCTGCGTCCGGTGTCCCCGCCCGCCGCTGCTGCCGCCGCATCCGAACTCGAGCCGCCGGTCGTCGCCCGCTGACGGGCACTCCCGGAGAACTGACGTAACAGCATGCTGTCCAATCGTCGCGAGGAGTTTCGATGACCGAGGCCATCCCGACTGTTCACACGCTGCCGATGACCCGGAACACACTGTTCGACCCGGCTGACGACTTGGCCGACCTGCGCAAGGCAAGCCCTGTCGCCCGCTTCGCCTACCCGGACGGTCATCTTGGTTGGTTGATCACCGGCTATGCCGCCGCGCGCGCGGTGCTGGCAGACCCGGCTTTCAGCTCGCGGCGGGAACTGCAGCACTTCCCCATCCCGCACCCGATGATGTCCGCGGAGCCTGCCCCGGCCGAGCCCGGCTCCTTCCCCGAGATGGACCCCCCGGAACACACCCGGTACCGGCGACTGCTGACCAGCCAGTTCACCGCACGCCGGATGGCCGAGCTCACCCCGACGATCGAGCGGATCGTGGCGGACCACCTGGACGCGATGGACCGGGCGGGGTCGGCAGCCGATCTCGTGCAGGCTTTCGCGCTTCCGGTGCCCTCACTGGTGATCTGCGAGCTGCTGGGGGTGCCGTACGACGACCGGGACCAGTTCCAGTCGCGTTCTCTTGTGATGGTGAACATGGAGTCCACCCCGGAGCAGACCATGAGCGCCCTCGGCGGCCTGCGCGACTTCGTCCGCGGCCTGGTCCGGGCGAAGCGTGCCGAGCCTACGGACGACCTGCTGGGCAGTCTGGCCACCGCCAGCGGCCTCGACGACGAGGAGCTGACCACTATCGGGCTGTCGCTGCTGTTCGCCGGACACGGACTCACCGGCAACATGCTGGCGCTGGGCACGTTCGCACTGCTGGAGCACCCGGAGCAGTTGCGGGTGTTCACCCACGGCCCTGGCCTGGTGGACAGCGCGGTCGAGGAACTGCTGCGGTACCTGACCATCGTCCACATCGGGCCGACCCGCACCGCGCTGCAGGATGTCGAGCTCGAGGGGCAGCTGATCAGGGCGGGGGAGACCGTCACCCTCTCGCTGCCCGCGGCGAACCGTGATCCTGACCGGTTCGACGATCCAGACACATTGGATGTGACACGCGGCGGGCGTGCGCATCTCGCACTTGGCCACGGCCTGCACCAGTGCCTCGGCCAGGAGCTCGCGCGGATCCAGATGCGAGTCGCCTATCCCGCGCTGTTCAGCCGTTTCCCGACACTGCGGCTGGCGGTACCGAAGGAGGAGGTGCCGATGCGACGCACCATGGCGTTCTACGGCGTGCACTCCCTCCCGGTCGCCTGGAACTGATCATCATCGGTCCTG
>NZ_JALKFY010000746.1:0-2257 GCF_023242985.1 Frankia sp. Mgl5
TGCTCGGCGAGCACCACCCGGGCCACGACATAGGGCGGCTCATAACCAGGGACCCACGGGCGCCGGACGACCGTGTACGACTCGACCGTCCCGCGGCCCGAGACCCGCCGGGACCCGATCGAACGGGAATAGCAGCCGGGGCAGATCGGCGCCGGCGGATGGAACAACCGCTCACACACGGTGCAGGCGCCGATCAGGAGCTGCCCGGTGGCCCCGCCGCACCAGAAGTCGCGGCTGTCGTCGTCGACCACGGGTACGGGCCTGTCCTCACCGGTCACCCGACCGCCACCTGTATGAGGGTGCTCCATAGGTCAGCGCTCCTACTCGTCGACGACGTGCGGGAATGGGCCGGTCGGTACGGGCCGGCGACGTCGCACGCCGTTCTTGCGCACGGTGACGTCGCCGGTTGCCTGCGCTCGGCAGGCGAGCCGGAGCCGGGCGAGGTCACGGCGGTGTGCGCCGGGAAGTCGGTGTTCGAGGGCGTCTTGTTCGTCGTCGTCGGGGGGTGTCAGGTGTTCGATGCCGCCGAGTACCTCGAGGTGGCAGACCGTGCAGGTGGCCTGGCCGTGGCAGACGGTGGGCCAGTGGTACCCGAGTCGCCACGCGGCCTCGATGATCGTCTCTCCGGGTTCGAGTTCGAGGTCGGCGCCGACGGGGTCGATGCGTACCACTGGCCCCCGGGGCCGTGCGCTCCGTTCTGCGGTCACGTGACCGCTCGGTCCCCGGAGGCGGCGTGTGCGGCGTGTTTCATGCCGATGTAGGAGAACACGAAGCTGTTGCCGATGCTGGCGCCCGCACCGAGATAGGTGCGTCCCATCACCGAGGCGGTGCAGTTCCCGGCGGCGTAGAGGCCGGGGATCGGGTCGTGGTTGGTGTCGAGCACACGAGCATGTTCGTCACACAGGAGACCGCCGCTGGTGCCGACGTCGCCTGGATAGAGTTCGACGGCGTAGAATGGTGCCTTCTCGACGGGCGCGAGCGACGGGTTCGGTTTGTTGCCGTAGTCGCCCTGGTACTTTTCATGAGCGCCTTCACCGCGGTGGAAGTCGGGGTCCGTGCCCTGCTCCGCGAACGTGTTGAACCGGGCCACCGTGGTGGCCAGCCCCGCGGGGTCGATGCCGCACGCCCGCGCGAGCTCATCGAGCGTGTCGGCTTTCTTCATGTAGCCGCTGGTGAGCCATTCCTCGGGAGTGTTGGGACGGAACGCGAACAGGTATCGGGCGCGGTGGCGGGAGTCCATGACGAGCCAGCTCGGGATGGATTCACCGTCGACGTTGTGGGCGTACATCTGCCGGCCGGCTTCCATGTAGGAGACCGCTTCGTTGAAGTACCGGCGGCCGGCCCGGTCGACGATGATCGAACCTGGTTTGCATCGTTCGCCGTTGTGCATGCTCGGACGGCCGCCGGGCTGGATGGAGGCCGGGATCCACAGGGCCTCGTCCATGAAGTCGACGGCGGCGCCCAGGCGCATGGCGGCCTCGATCGCCTCGCCGGTGTCACCCGGGTTGGCGCTGGTCCACGTTCCGTCGTTCGGCTGCTTCGAGTACCGCTTGCGCATCTCGGGGTTGCAGCCGAAACCACCTGAGCTCAACAGCACGGCGTGGCGGGCGCGGATCCGGATGGTGTGGCCGTCCCGGTCGGCGACGACGCCGACGACCCGGCCGTCCTCGGTGATCAGGTCGACCAGTCCGGTGTTCGTCCAGATCGACGCCCCGGCGGCGAGCGCGGCCGTCAGGGTCTGGGCGATCAGTGCCCCGCCGTTGGCCAGGCGGGTCTGGCGCCGTAGCCGGCCGATGGCCGTGCGCACCCCGACGCGGGCGGCGGTGCGCATGGCTTTCGGTCGCCGCTTGACCATCTGCAGTCCGGACGCCTCGCGTGTCATCACGACGATCCCGAGCGCGATCGTCATGCCCGGCATCAGCTTGTCGAACCACGGCCCGAGCTGTTTGCCGTCGGTCACCGCGGGTTCGAGAGAGCGCCCGCGGGCGCTGCCACCGCGGATACCCGCCACCTGCGCGTAGTAGTCGCTGTACCCTTCGCACCGCTCGAAACGCATGCCCAGGTTCCGCAGGAAGCGGACCATGGTGGCGCCTTCGGTGACATAGGCGACCCGACGCTGGTGCGACGAGGCGGGTCCGACGTCTCCGACAACGGAGTCGAAGTACGCCAGCGCGTCCTCAAGGGAGTCGGGAACGCCGTCGGCCTGCATGAGCGGGTTGTCCGGCAGCCACAGCACACCGCCCGACATGGCCGTGGA
>NZ_JALKFY010000747.1:0-1985 GCF_023242985.1 Frankia sp. Mgl5
CCGGTTCAGGCACTCGCGAGGCCGTTTGAGGTGCGCACGATGTTCACGATGCCACGCATGATGTCGGTCAGCCCGTAGTCCTTCGGTGTGAAGACGGCCGCAACACCGAGCGTCGCCAGGCGCTCCGCGTCCGCCGGCGGAATAATCCCGCCGACCACGACCGGGACGTCCCCGAGACCAGCCGCACGCAGCCCGTCCAGCACCTCGGGCACCAGGTTCATGTGCGAACCGGAGAGCACGGACAGCCCGACCACGTGAACGTCCTCCTCCACAGCCGCGGCGACGATCTGCGCCGGCGTGAGACGGATCCCCTGATAGACCACCTCAAAGCCCACATCACGGGCCCGCACCGCGATCTGCTCGGCACCGTTGGAATGCCCGTCCAACCCAGGCTTACCCACCAGCAGCCGCGGCCGGCGACCCAACTCACCGGCGGTCACGGTCACCAGGTCACGCACCTCCCCCAGCCCGGCACCCGCGGCGGCAGCCGACGGCGCGGCGGACACCCCGGTCGGCGCCCGGTACTCACCGAACACCTCCCGCAGCACACCCGCCCACTCCCCCGTCGTCACCCCGGCACGAGCACACGCCAGCGTCGCCGGCACCAGGTTGGCGTCGGTCTTCGCCGCCTCACGCAACCCGAGCAGGGCCTCGTCGACAACGGAGGCATCACGGGCGGCCCGCCACGCGGCAACCTGGACCCGGGCCGCCTCCTCACCAGCGGGGTCCACCGTCTGCACGGCCGCGTCCAGATCGGCGAGCAGCGGATTCGGCTCGGTCTCAGTGAACCGGTTCACCCCGACAACAACGTCCTCACCGGACTCGATCCGCGCCCGCCGCGTCGCCTGCGAAGCCACCAACTGGGACTTCATATAGCCGCTCTCCACCGCGGCGACAGCCCCACCCATCGCCTGCACCCGGTCGATCTCCTCGGTCGCGGCAGCGACCAGCTCCTCGACCCGCCGGGCCACCACCACCGAGCCCTCGAACAGATCCGGGTACTCCAACAGATCCGTCTCATAGGCGAGGATCTGCTGGATACGCAGCGACCACTGCTGATCCCACGGACGCGGCAGACCGAGAGCCTCGTTCCACGCCGGCAGCTGCAACGCGCGGCACCGGGCATCCTTCGACAGCGTGACCCCGAGCGCCTCCAACACAATCCGGATCACGTTGTTCTCCGGCTGCGCCTCGGTCAACCCCAGCGAGTTGACCTGCACCCCGTAACGGAACCGGCGCTGCCGCGGATCCGTCACCCCGTACCGAGTCCGCAGCAGATCATCCCACAGGGCGACGAACGCCCGCATCTTGCACATCTCCTCCACGAAACGCACACCCGCGTTCACGAAGAACGACATCCGGGCGCACACCTCGCCCATCCGCTCCGCCGGCACCTGACCGGAAGCGACCACCGCGTCGAGCACCGCGATCACCGTGCACAACGAGTACGCCAACTCCTGCACCGGCGTCGCACCCGCCTCCTGCAGGTGATAACTACAGATGTTGATCGGGTTCCAGCGCGGGATCTCCGTCACCGTGTACGCCACAATGTCCGTGATCAGCCGCAGCGACGGGCCGGGCGGGAACACATACGTCCCCCGCGACAGGTACTCCTTGATGATGTCGTTCTGGGTCGTGCCGGTCAGCTCCTCGGCCGCGACACCCTGCTCCTCCGCCACCACCTGGTACAACGCCAGCAACCACATCGCCGTCGCGTTGATGGTCATCGACGTGTTCATCCGACCCAACGGGATCTGCTCGAACAACGCCCGCATGTCACCGAGATGCGCGACCGGCACGCCCACCTTCCCGACCTCACCACGCGCCAGCACATGATCCGGGTCATACCCCGTCTGCGTCGGCAGATCGAAGGCCACCGACAGACCCGTCTGGCCCTTCGCCAGATTCCGCCGATACAGCGCGTTACTCTCCGCCGGACTCGAATGACCCGCGTAGGTCCGCACGATCCACGGCCGGTCACGCTC
>NZ_JALKFY010000748.1:0-1975 GCF_023242985.1 Frankia sp. Mgl5
GACGGCGATGAGAACGACGACGGTCACCAGGGCGGTATTGCGGTGTCGGTGTCCGGTCCGGTGACGCCGACGATGGTGGTGGTGTCGTCCCATTGGTCCGCGACGTCGGCGGCCCAGTTGACGCCGCCGGGTACGTGGCCGTCGATCTCGTCCCACAGGTGCAAGGCCGGCACACAAGCACGTGTTGACGCCGGGCGAAAACTGAACTGAGCGGTTCTTGCCGGCAACGCCTTGGTTAGTTTTCGCTCGGCACCGACAGCACGCCATCAGACCACCACCAGCCAGCTTCTCGACCAGCAGGCCCCACCCCAAACCCATCAACCGCCGGCACCTTCCCGACCAGACACCGCCCGCCGGTCACGACCCGACTGATAAATTTGAGCCCCGCCGAGCAGAAAAACCGCAGGTCAGCAAGTGTCGTCCCCGCACGCGCGGGGATCTTCCCGCGGCGGCCCCGTCGACGAACGTCACCGAGGGGTCGTCCCCGCACGCGCGGGGATCTTCCCATCCTCCACCACCCCGGGCCGTCCGAGTGCGAGTCGTCCCCGCACGCGCGGGGATCTTCCGACCGTGCTGGCCTGCCGCATCGCCGCCGCGGCGTCGTCCCCGCACGCGCGGGGATCTTCCGGACTCCCCGGCGGCCACGATCCCACCCGGGATGTCGTCCCCGCACGCGCGGGGATCTTCCGGACCACGGATGGTCGCGGAAGCGCGCACGCTTGTCGTCCCCGCACGCGCGGGGATCTTCCCCCGATGATCGCGTTCTCGGCCGTGCTCACCAGGTCGTCCCCGCACGCGCGGGGATCTTCCGCCTGGCACGGGCTCACGATCGACCAGATCGCCGTCGTCCCCGCACGCGCGGGATCTTCCTCCGCATGCTGGGCGGGGCGAGCCCCGGTGCCCGTCGTCCCCGCACGCGCGGGGATCTTCCTCACGCGGGCATTGCGGCGGCGCCTTTGGCGGCATCGTCCCCGCACGCGCGGGGATCTTCCCCCGCCGACCGCCTGCAAAGGATGCGCTTCGGCGTCGTCCCCGCGCGTGCGGGGATCTTCCCCGCGTCGAGATCGAGCCGGCACGATCGGCCGCGTCGTCCCCGCACGCGCGGGGATCTACCCCCATCGGGGTTTTCACCGGCGCCCTTCTCGGCATGCCAGCGGTGGACCGGCACAACACCCGACTCGCCGAGGTCGAGGCCGATGAGGAAGCCCTCGACCTCGGCACGGGAGCGTGGGGTCAGCGCGATCCCGCGAGCCTGGTAGACGGCTGAGACCCGCTCCGCCTCCTCCCGCGCGAAGTCCCGGTGGCGTGGGTAAGCGCCACATAGCTCCCCGACGGGAGGATCTCCGTGTAGCGGCGGACCAAGCCATGGGGTCATCCGACGCGGGGGCGAAATGCAGCACCGCGATCAGGGAGAGCACCAGCGGCCGACTGAGGTCGAGAGCCTCGGCCAGCTCAGGCGAGGGCGGAATCTTTTCCGGGTCACGCAGGTCGGCGTCGAGATAGGCGGTGCGACACAGTCATAGAACTCCTGCCGGAAGCGACACAGCCTCCCCAGAGCCTCGACGCCTCCAGGCTCGTCCTGCACACGGCCCATCACGACCTTCGCTTTGATCACGGCTTCTTTGGCGAGAGCACGATCTTCCGAAGGTCGTTCGCCGACACACCGACCTGCCTCACACCACCAGTAGTTATCACAAAGCGTGACAGGCCGAGTTCAGCGGCGTGCCTTTCGCTTGACCTGTCCGTCGTGGTCGCCGGCACCGGCCTGGCCCACCAGTTGGCCTGATCAGAAGCCTGTCCGCCCATGGGCGTGACCCGTCACAGATGTGCCACTGAACCGCCCCGGGGAGGTTGGAGGCTCTAGGTTGTGACTGTGGCCTGGGGTTTCTGGGCTGTCAGGTAGTAGTTAGCTTCGTATTCGACTGGTGGGATGTGGCCTATCTCACCATGTAGGCGTCGGTGGTTGTACCAGTCC
>NZ_JALKFY010000749.1:0-1956 GCF_023242985.1 Frankia sp. Mgl5
GCGGGGTAAGGGGAAGGACGTGCCATGACTCGATCCTCTCAGAGAATCAAGCCTCCATCCGACCCGGGGCGGTTCACCGTCCAGACGATCAGCGCCGGGCATGCACTGATCCAAAACATCCGCTGCGGCCACTGCGAGCTCGCCGTCGACACCAACCCGCAGCTGCGGCTTCTCGCCGGGTTCACCGAACTCGCCCGCGCGGTCCGACCGCGGTCGCCGGAGCTCTTGGCGTGCGCCGGATCCCCCCGAACGCGTCAGCGCCAGCGGTCTCGACTGCGTAACGGATGTGATCGGCTACCGTTAGATCGTGGCTCTCGGGATTTGCCTGCTCTTCGATCCTCGTGCCGACCGTGCGCTGCGAGACCTGTGGGATCGGCTCGAGGAGCGAGGCGTGCCGACGCTCCGCTCGCACACTCACCGTCTCCACCGTCCTCACCTGTCCTACGTGGTCCTGCTGCGGTGGGATCTCGGCAGCGTCCAGGCGGCAATCGAGGCCCTCCCCGACCGGGGACCCATGGAGATCACCTTTGACGCGCTCGGCGCCTTCCGCCGCGGCCGCATCTCGCTCATTCCGGCGGGCAAGGAGGGACTTGTCGGCCGGCAGCAGGAGGCCGTCCGGGCCGTCCGAGCCACCGGGGCGTTCATCCACCAGCACTACGAGATCGACAGGTGGCTACCGCATTGCGCCCTCGTTCCGCGGGCCCGCCTCGCGCAGCTTCCGGTTGCCGCCGCCACCGTCTACGACGTCCTCCCGCTCGCCGCCCGGATCACCCAAGCCGCGCTCATCGACAGCACCACCGGCCAGGTCTGGCCGCTCGCTTCGATCCCCTGAGGTTTCCCCGAGGATTGCGCGACGCCGTAGCCGCCCGCCGTTGTCGCGCGGCCTTTCTACGGCCGACCCGGATTTGTTGCGTTGAGAGGTGGTTGAAGCTGCCCCAGTTTCGTTCACAGGTAGGGATTTGAACGGTTATGCGGCTTGATGGTACCCGTAGTAGCGGGTTTCGTGCTCGTGGGGGCTGAGGTATCCATTGGTGGAGTGGCGGCGTTGCCGGTTGTAGAAGCCCTCGATGAAATCGAATAGCGCCGCGCGGGCCTGGTCGTGAGTGGTGAAGCTGGTGCGGTCGAGGAGTTCGCATTCAAGAGTGGCGAAGAACGACTCGGTGACCGCGTTATCGTAGCAATCACCAGCGGATCCGACGGACCGGCGAACATCATGTTGAGCGCAGAGCCGGGAAAACTCACGAGAAACGTATTGGGTGCATTCAATTGGTCGTCGCAACGCCTTGATGTGGAGGTGTGGCAGTGGGGTGACCGCCGGATTGGACGGAGACGGTGACGGGACGGGCGGGGATGCACTCGCCGGGGCGGCCGCCGGTGGCGGGGTGGGAGCATCCCCAGCGTGTGGGGCTCCAGAACCCCGATTCGGCCTGTGAGCTGGTATTTTGCGGTTGACAGGATCTTCCGTGTAAGTGGTAAGGCGGCGTTGCGATATTCGTTGATCATGCCGCCGAGGATGCGTGTGCGACGGATGGTGGAGTCCGGGGTCGGGGTGACCACGGGTGGTGAGTTGGGTGGGTGCTGGCCGAGGGAGCGGTGAGGCCGGTGGGTGTTGACATGCTTCGCGTAGCTGTCGAGGACCGATGTCAGGTGCCGTTCGGAGACGATCAGCAGCCTGTCGGTGCATTCCCGGCGGGCGCTGCCGACCCAGCGTTCCGCGATCGCGTTCGCCTGCGGCGACTGTGGCGGTGTGCGCACCACGTTGATACCGGCTCCTGCAAAGACAGCATCGAAGGAAATCGTAAATTTCGTATCGCGGTCACGGATGAGGAATCGGAACCGGTGGCCACGTTCCTCGAGGTCTATCAGCAGGTTCCGTGCACGTGTGTGAACACGAACGTGAAGGAGGAGCTCCGATTTAGACGGAGACTGTTCTGGAGCGGTGCTGTCCAGGAGATG
>NZ_JALKFY010000750.1:0-1935 GCF_023242985.1 Frankia sp. Mgl5
CCAGGTGAGTAGCCGGGGGGAATCGCACCCCCCGGCTCTCGCAGAACCGGGCGTAAACCTCTCGGTTTACCCGGCTCCCATCATCCAGCCTTCGGATACACCCCCAGCCGCCAGTGAGCGAACAGGCCAGGGTCACGTCCTGCGACGGTCGCCAGAAACTGCCACGCCCGCATGCGACGGCGGCGCAACCGTTTGTACTTCCCCATGGCCCACCGAACGAGATATCCGTTCAGGTGGTCGAAGACGCGGAACAACGCGGACCTACAGAAGCGCCCATAATAGTTGATCCAACCCTGGATCACAGCGTTAATCGTCTGCGCCAGGTCGGTGAGGGTCGAACCGGACCATAGGTGCGGGCGCCAGCGGCGTATTTCGTGTCGCATCCGCTTGACGGCCTCATCGCTGACCGCCGGAGCGAAGTTGACGAAACCACGACCGTGCCTGTTTTTCGACAGCCGCGGACGGAACGTGTAACCAAGGAAGTCAAACCGCTGATGCTCATGCGAACCCATACGGTTAGCGTCCTTGCAGTACACAACGCGGGTCTTGGACTCGTTCAGTTCCAAGCCCACGTCCGCCAGTCGTACGGCGATAGCATCCCGGATCCGGTGTGCCTGCCGCTGGCTGCGGCAGTGCACGACGGCATCGTCTGCATAACGCTCGAACGGGACCCCCGGAAACTGTCGGGTCATCCAGGCGTCGAACGCGTAATGCAAGAAGATGTTTGCGAGCAAAGGCGAAATCGCTGAGCCTTGTGGGCTACCGCGACGCCGGGCCACCAGACTACCGTCCGGCAGTTGCACCGGCGCTACCAACCAGCGCCGGACGTACAGCAGAATCCACCTACGGTCTTCCGACACGTGCCGTTCGACCGCACGGACCAGTAGATCATGAGGGATACTGTCGAAGAACGACTTGACGTCCAGATCGATGACCCAGTCGTTACGCCAGCATCGTTCCCGGCATACTCCAACCGCGTCCAACGCCGACCGCCCCGGCCGGTAGCCATAGGAGTCGTCGTGGAACATCGACTCCACCTGCAACTCCAGGTACATGGCCACCGTGGTCTGGGCGATCCTGTCGGCCACGGTGGGCACACCGAGGACCCTGACCCCTCCGCCACTGCCCCGCTTAGGGATCTCCACCGCCTTGACCGGAGGCGGGAAATAGCAACCCGACGAAAGCCTGTTCCAGATTCTGTACAGGTTCCCTTTCAGGTCCTGTTCGAACTGGCCGATCGACTCCTCGTCGACTCCCGCCGCCCCCTTGTTCGCCTTGACCCTCCGCCAAGCCTCCCATACAGCCTGCTTGGAGATGTCAAACGACTTCGGCCCGCTCATCTGGCTCCTCCCGGCCACACCGGTTGACCACCAAACGGACCCGGATGACCCGCCCCCTTCACTCCCCCCGCATTACCAGGGTTCATCGCTACTACGAGGCGGCCCGCCCCTGTGCCCGACATCGATACTCCGCCCCTCACGGTTCCCGCCGCTTGAGGCTCTCTCTCCCGCCGCCGACCCGACACACCGGCCGACGGCAACGCCAGGGCGACAGGTTCACACGTTCCGTCCAAGAGCCCAGGCCACGCTCGCGCCACCTTCATGCCGGACACCGCCCGGGCAGCACACAGGCAGCCCCCGGACTTCTCCCGGGGACGCTCGCCAGCCCCGGTTTCGATGCCTTCCAATTCCTTACGACACATCTACAGTGGTTCGCTTCCGCTCGCCTTCGTGACCCACACCTGACGCACTCACTGGCACGCCTTTTCCGCAACGCTCACCACCCCGGCTCTTGACCGACGCAGCTTGCGGTGGTTTGCGGCCTCCCCCTGCATGAGCGACCGCGGAGGACCTACCCCCATCTCCTGGACAGCACCGCTCCAGAACAGTCTCCGTCTAAATCGGAGCTCCTCCTTCACGTTCGTGTTCACACACG
>NZ_JALKFY010000751.1:0-1886 GCF_023242985.1 Frankia sp. Mgl5
AGGTTGGCGAAGATCACGGTGAGCCACAGCCACACAGTGATCATCCAGCCGAACGCCGACGGGTCGGTGATCGCGAGGACGGTGGTGTACGCCGCGCCGACCTCGACGATCAGCATGACCGGGTTGTGCCACAGGGTCCGCGGGTCGAGCTTGCGCACCGCGCTCGGCAGGGACGTCCAGAGCTGCTTCGGGTCGAGCAGACCGCCCCCGACCCGCCGCGGTTGGGCCGGCGGCGTTTCCCGCCGGCCGGCGGCGCTGGCGCTGTCCTGGTGCGCGGCGATGGTGGTGGTACTCATCGGTCAGTGGATCCCTTCCGCGAAGGGCCCGAGAGCCAGCGCGGGAAAGAAGGTGAGCGCCACGATGATCAACGTGACGCCGGTGAGCATCCCGACGAACTGGGGCCGGTGCGTCGGCAGCGTTCCGGCGGTGACGGGTACCGGCGTCTGCCGGGCCAGCGAGCCCGCCAGGCCGAGCACGAAAATCATCGGGAGGAACCGGCCGAACATCATCGCCAGCCCGAGCGCGGTGTTGTACCAGGTGGTGTTCACCGTGATTCCGGCGAAGGCCGACCCGTTGTTGTTCCCCGCGGAGGTGAACGAGTAGAGAACCTCGGACAGGCCGTGCGCGCCGGAGTTGAGCATGCCCGCCCGCTGGCCGGGCAGCGCCATCGCGACCCCGGTGCCGAGCAGCACGATGATCGGCGTGGTCAGGAAGTACAGCGACGCGAACTTCATCTCCCGCGCGCCGATCTTCTTCCCGACGTACTCCGGGGTCCGCCCGATCATCAGCCCGGCGACGAAAACCGTCACGACGGCCAGGACCAGCATTCCGTACAGGCCCGATCCGACACCGCCCGGCGCCACCTCGCCCAGCATCATGTTGAACAGCAGGGTCGCGCCACCGAGACTCGTGTAGGAATCGTGGAACGAGTTCACCGCGCCGGACGATGTCAGGGTCGTGGCGGTGGCGAACAGCGCCGAGTTCGCGACGCCGAACCGGGCGTCCGTCCCCTCGGTGGCCGCGCCGACGGCCTCGGGGACGGTTCCGTGGTGTGCGACCTGGAAGGCCATGTTCACCGTGAGGCTGCCCAGCGCGATCAGCGCCATCACCGCGACGATCGCCAGGCCCTGGCGCCTGTCCCCGACCAGCCGGCCGAAGGTGCGCGGCAGCGAGAAGGCGATCATCAGCAGGAGGTAGATCTCGAACAGGTTCGTCCACGCCACCGGGTTCTCGAACGGATGCGCGGAGTTGACGTTGTAGAAGCCGCCACCGTTGGTACCGAGCTCCTTGATGACCTCCTGGCTGGCCACCGGCCCCCCGGTGATCGCCTGCCGGCCGCCGGCCACGGTCGTCACCACGTGGTTGCCGTGCAGGTTCTGGATCGCCCCACCGGCGATCAGCACGATCGCGCCGAGGACGCAGACCGGCAGCAGGACCCGCACGATCGTCCGCGTCAGATCGACCCAGAAGTTGCCGATCTCGTCGCCGGTTCCCACGACACCATCCATGCTGCCCGGACCCGCCGCGACCGGCGCGCGCCGGCGGGCGAAGCCCCGCACGACGGCGATCGCCACCGAGATGCCGACCGCGGCCGAGGCGAAGTTCTGCACCGCCAGGCCGGTCATCTGGGTGAGGTGCGACATCGTCGACTCACCCGAGTACGCCTGCCAGTTCGTGTTCGTCGTGAAGCTCACGGCGGTGTTCCAGGCCAGCGCCGGCGACACCCCGGAGAATCCCAGATCCCAGGGCAGGTGGTCCTGGACCCGCTGCATCAGGTACAGGAACAGCACGGACACGGCAGAGAACGCCAGCACGCTGCGGGCGTACACCGTCCACCGCTGGCCCGCGTTCGGATTCACCCCCGTCAGCCGGTATATCGCCCGCTC
>NZ_JALKFY010000605.1:0-103121 GCF_023242985.1 Frankia sp. Mgl5
CACATCCCACAACCCCTCCGCCGACACCACCCCACCCGGCAACCGACACGCCATACCCACGATCGCCACCGGCTCGTCCGACACGGCGCGCCGGTTCCGGACCGCCACGGCGGCGGATGCCTCGCCGAGCAGCCCGCGCCGCAGCTCGCGAGCCAGCTCGAGCGGGGTGGGATGGTCGAAGGCCACGGTCACGGGAAGCCGCAGACCGGTGCTCGCGGTCAGCCGGTTGCGCAGCTCGACCGTGGTCACCGAGGTCAGTCCGAGGTCGCGGAACGCCGTCCCCGCCTCGACGGCCGCGCCGGCGGATCCGCCTGCGACCCGCGCGACCTCGGTCCGGACGAGGGTCGTCAACAGCCGCAGAGCGTCGGCCTCGGGCAGACCGGCGAGCTTCGTCCGCAGCTCGACCGCGACGGCGTCGTCCGGGGGCCGGTGCGCCACCGGGACGTCGATCAGTCCGCGCAGCGGCGCGGGCGGGGCGTCGTCGGCGAGCACGGCGGCGTCCGGGCGCAGGACCGCCAGCACACTCTGATCGGCGCCGAGGGCCGCGTCGAACATGGCCAGGCCTTCCCGGACGCGCAGCGCGCGGGAGCCGGGCAGCTCGGGCAGCTCGCTGCCCTCCCACGGCCCCCAGCTCACGCTGGCAGCCGGCAGGCCGCGCGCGGCGCGGTGCTGGACCAGCGCGCCGAAGAACACGCTCACCGCGGCCGGCTCGGCCAGTCCCGCCCCGCCGAGCAGGCCGGCGGCCGAGGAGCACAGGACGAACGCCCGGGTCTCCGGCCCGCCGATCAGGTCGTGCAGGTTGAGCGCGCCCGCCAGGGTCGCGGCCAGCCGCTGCTCGTCGTTCCGGAGCCCGCCGACCGGTCCCGCGGCGCTCTGGGCGTGGAAGACCGCGCAGACCGAACGGGCGTGCCGGTGCAGCACCGCCGCGAGCGCCGCCCGGT
The DNA here is from genome assembly GCF_023242985.1 of Frankia sp. Mgl5. Taxonomy (NCBI): domain Bacteria; kingdom Bacillati; phylum Actinomycetota; class Actinomycetes; order Frankiales; family Frankiaceae; genus Frankia; species Frankia sp. Mgl5. The sequence goes on from NZ_JALKFY010000605.1 coordinate 942, forward strand.
CGGCAAGATCGCATGGGACATGCGTGACTGTCGCCCCCGCGTGCGCCAGTTCGGCCCGCAGCGCCTCGGCGGAGTGCTCACCGGTCGCGCCGCCCAGGCCACCCGCGTCACCCAGTTCACCCAGGTCACCCGTGTCACCCGCGACGCCGGGACGGCTGACGAGCAGCAGCCTGCGGACTCCGTAGTTCGCCACCAGGTGACGGGCCAGTGCGGCCCCGACCGGGCCGTCCGCGCCGGTGACGACCACCGTCCGCAGCGGGTCGGCGAACAGGTTCCCGCCCGTCGGTGAGTCCTGGTCGGTCGGGACGGCGGCCACCCGGGCGAGCCGGGGCAGCAGGACGACCCCCTGCCGCACCGCGACCTGCGGCTCGCCCGACTCGACGACGGCCGGCAGGGCCGCCGCCCCCGCCGGGTCGTCGACCGTGAGGTCGAACAGGACGAAGCGGTCCGGATGTTCAGTCTGCAGCGTGCGCAGCAGGCCCCACAGCGGCGCGCGGATCAGGTCCTCGATGTCGTCGTCGGGGCCGACCGCCACCGCGCCGCGGGTGGCGATCACCAGTTTCACGCCGGCCAGGCGCTCCTGGGCGAGCCAGCCGGCGATCTCGCCGGACAGCCAGGTGACCGCCCGCGCCGCGTCGTCGGAGAGAACGCCCGCCTTGCCGAGCACCGACCCGCACGTCAGCACTGCAAGGTCGGGAACCTCGTCGCCGTCGGCGGCGGCCCGTCGCACGGCGTCCAGGTTCGGGTACTGGGAGACCAGGATCCCGGCTTCGGTGAGCACCGGCGCGAATCCGAACGCGTCCGCGCCGATGATCGCCCACCTCCGCTCGCCGCCGACCGGCGGAACGGGCGTCCCGACCAGCGGAGCCGAAAGGGGCTGGCGGCCGGGCCCACCGGCCTGAACGGGGCTCGACGTGTGGTCCGGGCGGGCGCGGACCGAGGAGGACGTCACCGACGGGCGCGGGATCCAGTCGACCCGGAACAGCGTGTCGTGGTGCCCGCTGCTGGCGGCACGCAGCCGCGCCGGACGTTCCAGCAGCACGTGTCGGGTGATCTTCCCCGAGGCGGTCCGCGGAATACGGTCGATCTCGTAGAGCTCCTCGGGCACCTTGAAGTACGACAGCCGCTCCCGGCACGTGGCCAGGAGGCGGTCGGGGTCGAGGCCCTCCGGGCCGGGCACCAGAAAGGCCACCGGCACCTCACCGAGCAGGTCGTGCGGGCGGGCGACGACCGCGACGTCGGCTACGCCCGGGACACCGCGCAGCACCTCCTCCACCTCGCCGGGGTGGATGTTCTCGCCACCCCGGATGATGAGCTCCTTGATCCGGCCCGTGATGGTGAAGTAGCCGGCGTCGTCCCGGCGGGCCAGGTCACCGGTTCGGTACCAGCCGTCGCGCAGTGCGGCGGCGGTGGCCTCGGGCTGGTTGTGGTAGCCGACCATCACGTTCGGCCCGCGCACCCACACCTCTCCCTCGGCGCCGGCTCCCACGTCGAGCCCGGTCTCGGGGTCGACAAGGCGTACCCCCAGGCCGGGTACGGGCAGTCCGCAGGAGCCCTCGACCCGCGCGCCGGTCGGCCAGTTGATGGTGATCGACCCACAGGTCTCGGTGCTGCCGTAGGCGTCCAGCAGCGGGGCGCCGAACGCGTCCTCGAAGTCGCGGCGCAGCCGCGCGGTGGTGATCGCGCCCCCGACGAGGCACATCCGCAGGCTCGGCGCGCTGAAGCCGCTCTCGCGCGCCGCCCGCACGAGGTAGTGGTACATCGTCGGGACCCCGGCCAGGAAGGTCGAGCCGTCCTCCTGGATCGCGGCGAGTACCTCGGACGCGGCGAATCCGTCCAGCAGCCGGGCGCTGGCCCCGACCGCCGTCACCCCGAGCACGCAGGCGATGTGCGACAGGCTGTGGAACAGCGGCAGCGGCCACAGGACGCGATCCTGCTCGGACAGGCCGGGGATCGGGGCGTAGCAGGCCGCGACCGACCACAGGCAGCTTCGCTGGGTCGACAACACGCCCTTTGGACGTCCCGTCGTCCCCGACGTGTAGAGCATCCAGGCGACGTCGTCGAGTCCCAGATCGTCGCGGGCCGCCGAGCGGGGCTGGGCGCCTGCCAGCGCCGCGAACGACAGCGTCCCGGCCGGGGCGGACGGCGGCGGGGCATGGCCGCCGGTCACCACGACTCGCAGACCGGGCCGGTCCCGGAGGACGCGACCGACCATGTCGATCCGCGCCGGGTCGGTGACGACCAGCCGAGCCCCGCAGTCGTCGAGGAGGTAGGCCAGTTCGGTCTCGGTGACCCGAGGATTGATCGGCACGCCCACCACTGACGCGCGGGCGAAGCCGAGATAGCTCTCGACTACCTCGACGCAGTTGCCGAGCACGATCGCGGCCCGGTCACCCGGCTGCAGCCGCAGGTCGGCCAGGTGGCCCGCCAGCCAGCCGGTGCGCCGCTCCAGCTCCGCCCAGCCGACGGCACGGCTGGCATCGCGGAATGCAATCCTGTCACCGAGACGCTCGGCGTTCCCGCGCAGCAGCTGGGGCAGCGGTGCAATCAGTTCGGTGCGCAGCATTCGCATTCCTCCGTCGGGTTGGTCCGTCGGGTGCGAGGCCCGGCCGGCGTGCCGGGGGATGATTCAGACACGACATCGCGGCAACTTGCGGCCTTTACCAGTCTGACCGAGAAATACGGATCCACCTCCCCTGCACCACCCCTGTTCCGGCGCCCGGCTTCGGCCGCCGCCCCCCTGCTGCCCGGGGCTCAGCCGACGCTCGCCGGCTGTGCCGGCAGGACGGCCAGCAGGTCCGCCGGCCGCCGCAGCACGAGGTCCGGGCCGCCCGCGAGGAGCTCGGCTTCGTCCGGCGACCCCCACAACGCGGCCGCCGCGCGAACCCCCGCGTCGTGGGCACTCCGCAGGTCGGTCACCGCGTCACCGATCATGAGGGCCCGTTCCGGGCGGGCGCCGAGCAGATCCAGCGCCCGCAGCACGATGTCGGGCGCCGGTTTCGGGCGCGCGACCTCGTCGGAGCCGACGACATGGTGGAAGAAGCGGAGCAGGCCGAGATGCGCCAGCAGGTCGCGTGCCCGCGAGCCGGTCTTCCCGGTGGCGACGGCGAGGCCGTACCCACGGCGGCGCAGGGTGTCGAGCAGGTCGACCACGCCGTCGTAGACGAGAACCTCGGCCCGCAGCCGATGGCTCTCCCGGACGAACGGCTCCTCCATCTCCGCCGGAAGTCCCATGATCCGCATAATGTCGCGGAAATATCTCCCCTGGTGACGATGGTATTCACCGAAAGGCGCGGGACCTGCGCCGACCACCTCCGCGTAGGCGATCCGGAATGCCTCCCGCATCACGGCGAAACTGTCGACGACAACGCCGTCCAGATCGAAGACGACAGCATGGGCGAAATCAGGGCGAGCGTTTCCGCCGGTGCCGGAGCGAACGGGATCGAGAGCCCCTGACTCGTGCCCCATCAGATCCGTCCCGACCGGTGGTCGCCCGCCGCCGCACCTGGCGGGCGCGCCGAACGGTAGAACCGCTCCACAGCGTCGACGGCACGCCGCGCCTCCGCGACCGCGCGTCCCCGCGCTCCCGGGTCGGCGAGCAGGTCCGGGAGCTCGTCGAGCTGGCGCCGGTACTCGGCGCCCACCGGCTCGGACGGCACCGGCACCCGGACGGTGTCGCCGTCCCGCGTGTACGTCAGCACCGATCCGTCGCGCCGGTTCGGACTGAAGCCGAAGGTGCAGGTCAGCATGGCGGTTCCCGCGCTGCCCTCCACTCTGATCACCGTGCTGTCGAGCGCCTCGTGGGAGGCCCAGCTCGCCCGCAGTGACACCGACACACCGCGCTCAGTGACCAGGAACCCCCGGGCCGTGTCCTCGACGTCGCCGCGCCGGCCGCGGTCCGTTTCGCGCCGGCCCGAGCCGGGGCCGGGGCCGCCGGCGTGGCGCCAGGTGGCTCCCCCCGCCCCGCTGCGGACGAAGTCCGCGGAGACCGTGCCTACGACCTGGGTGAAGTCCGCCGTCCCGACCAGTGGAGCGACCGTGTCGAGCAGGTGCCAGCCGAGGTCGAGCAGCGCCCCGCCCCCGGCGCGCGTGGTGTCGGTGAACCAGCCGCCCGCGTCGGGCACGCCCCGGGCACGTACCCAGGCGAGATCGACGTGCCGGATCGTCCCGCAGGCCCGCGCGAGGGTGTAGAGCGCCCGGACGTCCGCCCGGCAGCGAGCGGCGCTGCCCGCGAGCAGGACCGCCCCACCCGCCCGCTCAGCACGGGCCAGTTCCTCCGCCTGCGCGCCACTGAGGCAGACCGGCTTCTCCAGGAAGACCGGCAGGCCCGCGGCGAGCAACCGGCCGCCGACCACACTGTGCAGATGGTTCGGCACGGCGACGACCGCCAGGTCGATCTCGTCGGGTCTCAGCAGATCCGGGCTGGCGAGCAGCAGGGCGTCGACGCCGTCCGCCGCAACCGCGACGCGGGCGTCCGCGTCGAGGTCGACCGCCGCGGCGACCACGAACCGCGGGTGGTCACGCAGCCGGGGCAGCCAGATCGACCTGCCGGCCCAGCCCAGCCCGACGACGGCGACCCGGACGGCGCCGGTCGCGGGCCGCGGCGGCGCCAGCCGAACCGGCCGCGGCGACTGCGGCGGCTGGGGCGGCTGGGGCTGGGTCACCCGCGACTGAACAGGCACCAGCTGCGCGCCCAGTGCGCCCGTCAGCGGGGCGCTCACCGCCCGCTCCGGCTCTCGGTCAGCGCCCACGCGATGATCTCGGCGATCTCGTGGATCTGCTTCTCGGTGCCGAGCAGCGTGCGGTGGTGCAGCCAGATGCCGTCGGCCGCGACCGCCTCGGCGTTCGGGCATCGCCGCGCCAGGTCGTCGACGGATACGTCCGGTGCCCCCGTCTCCCAGAAACCGTCGGAACGGTAGATGACCCGGAACGCGGCGAAGGCGGGCAGGCCCGCCGCCACCAGCCGGTCGACGAGCTCGTTCCGTTGCTGTTCCACCAGGCCGGGAATCCGGAACATCGCCATGTAGTGCGGTTTGCGGTCGCACCGTGTGTCGCGGCCCTGCGGGACGACACCATCAATTTCCGCGAGTAGTCCCGACAGCAGCGGCCAACGCTTTTCGCGGGTGTCGATCTGGCCGTCCAGCCGAACGAGCTGAGCTCGCAGGACGGCCGCGGAGAACTCGTTGAGGCGGAAGTTGGAGCCCGAGGTCCGGTGAAAGTAGAAGCGGTCGGTCCTGGGACGTCCGCAGCTGTGCCGCAGGAAAGCCTCCTCCCGCAGCCCCGCCTCGGGGAAGAGAACCGCGCCGCCCTCGCCGGCCGTCATGAGCTTCCCGTTCTGGAAGCTGAAGGCCGCGACCGAGTCCAGCTCCCCGATACGCCGCCCCTGCCACCGCGCGCCGTGCGCGTGCGCGGCGTCCTGCAGGAGGGGGACACCGGTGTCGGCGGAGATCTTGCCAAGCGCGTCCATGTCCGCGACCTCGCCCGCGATGTGCACCGGCATGATCGCCCTGGTTCGCGGGCCGACCGCGGCCGCGGCGGCGACCGGGTCGATGTTGTAGGTGACCGGATCGATGTCGACCGGCACGGCGACGGCGCCCAGTCGCTGCGCCGCCTGCGACGAGGAGATGAAGGTGAAGGCCGGGACGATGACCTCGCTTCCCGGGCCGACCCCGAGGACCTGCAGCGCGAGCTCCAGGGCATGGGTGCCGTTCGTGACGGCAAGGCCGTGGTCGGCCCCGTGGTACCGCGCGAACTCGTCCTCGAAGGCATCGACCTCGCCGCCGCCCATCCGCCACCACTGACCCTGCTCGAGCGCGCGGGTCAGACCCGCCCGCTCGCCGTCGTCGTACTGCGGCCACGCCGGAAGGGGTGACCGCAGAACCGGGGCAGCACTCATCGCTCTCCTCATTTCTCACCACTGTCCGGAGCCGTTTCACGTTCACACGGGGAATTTCCAACCGCAGTCAACCCGCATTTCTCCGAGATTCACCGTCACCCACACCTTTTCCAACAGGAACGGCAGGGAGGCGCACGATTCGGATTATTTTTCAGGCTAGCCGAGAAGAAGTTTCGCGTCAGCCCCAGAGGCAACCCCTACCACCCCCCTCCAACCGATCCGAAGAGATCACATAGGCGTCACAAAACGCCGCCCGGAAGATGACCGCGAGACGGCCGGGAACAAGGGAATTCGACGGTCACGACTCGTTCACAATCACCGCTTTGAGGCCGTCCGACAGGACGGGTCAGCGCAGGCCGGAATCAGGCTCAGGGACGCATGTCAGGGCAGTCCCGACGGCCGCACCAGCCGGCCGCTAGCCGGCCGCGGCGGTGAGGCTGTCGGCGCGCCGGTGGTGGTGCCGGCGGAGATCGTCCTGTGCGACCCGCCCGTGCTCGTCACCCAACCAGCGGGCGAAGCACAGGTGCCATCTTCCCCGGACGGCGCGCGGGATCTGCGAGTAGGCGACGTCCCGGACGAAGGCATGCCGGAACTCGTAGTGCGGGTCGGGGTCGGCAACGGTCGGCATCTGCCGCAGCACGCCCCGGCGTTCGAGGTACCCCAACTCCCGCAGGACGTCTTCGCGGGTCAGCTCGCACTCGGCCGCGACCGGCGCGGCCCAGACGGTCGCGCCGAACACCGCCGCGCCCTGCAGCACCAGACGGCTGCGTGACGGCAGAGTGTCCAGCCACGCCGCGATCACGCCGTGAACCGTGCGCGGGATCGACACCATCGCGGAGCCCGGGCCGATCGGGCCCGCACTGTCGATCAGCAGAGCCGGGGAGACGCCGTCGCCCTTGGCGGCCCGTGCCGCGCGGAGCATCTCGACGAGGGCGACCGCGAACAGCGGATTGCCGCCGACCTTGGCGACCGTCCCGCACTCGTGGGCCGCGGTCTCGGGTGCGGGCCCGCGCCCGCCGCCGCCCGCGCCCGCGAGCGGCGGCGCCGACGGCGCGGGGCGCAGCCCGTACAGCACCGCCAGATCGACCATCAGATGCTGGATGGCGGCGGCGGAGAGCTGGTCGAGGGACATCGTCGTCGCGTCACGCTTGCCGCCGGCCCAGCACGGCCGCCGTTCGAGCAGGTCCGGCCGGGTGCTGGCGACGACAAGCAGCGGAACGCGGCCCAACTGCTCGTCGAGCACCTCCAGACAGTCGAGCAGCCGGTCGTCTCCCCGGTGCAGGTCCTCGACGACGAGCACCGTCGGGGCCACGGCCGCGATCCTCCCGAGCGCCCGGCGCCAGGCCGCGAGCACGCGTGCTCCGTCCTCGCCGCCCGGCCAGGCTGGGTCCAGCAGCGGAACCAGCTCGGCCGCCAGGCGGTGTGAGACTTCGAAGGTGGCGCCCGTCATCCCGACCGCGGCGGCGAGCTTCGTCACCGCCAGTTCACGGGAGTCGTCCTCGGTGATCCCCGCCCACGTGCGGGTGATGTCCGCAAGAACCTCGAACGGGCCGCTCTGGAACCTCCCGATCCGTCCGTGCAGGAACTGGACGTCGCGCGAGACAGCCGCGTCGCCGGCCTCCCGGCAGAACTCCCACAGCAGCCGGCTCTTGCCGATGCCGGGCTCGCCGAAGATCGTCACCAGCCGTGGCCGGTGGCGGCGGGCGGTCTCGGCGAGCAGCCGGTGCATCAGGTCCTTCTCGTGCTCCCGCTCGAGGAATGGCACGTGGAGGGCTCCTTCACGGCCCGCCGGACCGGCCCCGAACGCACTCGCCAAGCCGCCCGAGCGCACCGCCACCACGCCGCCGACGCCCCGGCCGTGCTCGTCCGTCGAAGCATGGGTGAAGGCCCCGTCGGACGCCGCCCTGGTCGCCTCGCAGACCCGCAGCTCACCCCTGGGCGCAGACGCCAGCAGGCGCATGCACCGGCCGGTGACATCCCCGGACATCGCGGTGGCAGCCGCCGAAGCCGCGGCCGCCGGCGTGGCCTGGGTGAGGGTTGCGAGGACCTCCCCGGTGGTGACGGCCATCCGCAGGTCGTACTGTCCGACACCGCACGAGGACGCCTTCGCCGATGTGGCGACCGCCCGCCGGATGGCCAGGCCCGCGCGTACGGCGCGCTCCGCGTCGTCCTCCCGGGTTCGGGGCAGGCCGAAGACCGCGATCCACACCGAGCCGAGCGCCGTGTGGACCTCGCCGCCGAAACGGGCGGTCTCGGCCCGGACCGTGGCGGTGACGGCCCGCAGGACCCGGTCGGCGTCCTCCGGATCGGAGAGCTCCGCCCCCGACCCGATGTCGAGTCGACCGGCGAGGACACTGACCCATTTCCGGGCGGCGTGCACGCCGGGGGCCCGGGCCGGGAGGACCTCCGGCAGCCGCGCACCGGCCGCGCCGCCGTCGCCGCCCACGCCAGCCACTCCGGCCGCCGCGACCACACCGCCGGCCGCCAGGCCACCGGTTCCCGCGACCGCACCGGCCCTCGCGAGAGCGCCAGTCCCCGCGAGAGCGCCAGTCCCCGCGATCGGGCCGCTGCTGGCGATCATCCGGCCCGGAGCGAGGACCCCGGCGTGGCGGGAGGTGAGCGCGCCCGTCGGCCGTGAGGCCAACCAGGGCTCGTGGTCGAGGATCGCCCGTTCCAGATTCTGCAGCTCGTGCCCGGGATCGAGACCGAGCTGGTCGACGAGAGCGCCCCGGGTGCGCCGGTAGCGCTCGAGCGCGTCCGCCTGCCGGCCGCAGCGGTAGAGCGCCAACATCAGCAGCCCGGTCAGCCGCTCCCGCAGCGGGGTCGTCTCGACGGCCGACTCCAGTTCGGGCACGAGCTCCTGGTGGTGGCCGAGGGCGAGCTGCGCCTCCGCCCAGTCCTCGAAGGTGACCATGCGTGCGCTGTCCAGGGCGACGGCCTCCGGCCAGGCCAGGCCCTCCTCCGCCAGGTCGGCCAGCGCGGGCCCACGCCAGTGGCCGAGCGCGGCCGACAGGGTCGCGGCAGCGGCGGCCCACGAACCGGCGGCCAGCTCCGCCCGGCCACGCGCGCTCAGTTCCTGGAAGGCGGCCAGGTCCACCTGGTCGGCGCGGACGCTCAGCTGGTATCCAGGTGCGCGGGTCAGCACGTCCGCCCCGCCGCCCAGCGTCCGGCGAAGGCCCGCCACCGCGTTCTGCACCATCTTGCGCGCGGTCACCGGCGGTTCCTGGTCCCACAGGGCCCGGAGCAGCCTGCTGGTGGCCACCGCCGTGTTCGGATGCAGCAGCAGGAAACCGAGCGTGGCACGCTGATGGACGCCGGGCACGACGATGGGCTGGCCATCCCGGATCACTTCCAGCGGCCCCAGCACGTGGAATCGCACTCTGTACTGCCTTCTGCACGCGGAACGGCCCGCGAGGCGGACCGGACGGCCCGGCTGTGGCTATGGGAAACGTTCCTGACCGGCTTGCGGGGAAGGGCGAAGTCTCGGACCAAACGCTCGCGCCGTGCGCGCGGCCGCCCGGGAGAAGCGTGTCGATCGACCGGCACCACCGGCCGCGGCAGGCGGCGGCGCTAGCGACAGATCGCGCCGCTGATCCGCTCGCAGTCAAGATAAATACGGCGAGTTAGGAAAAGATCACCGCACACGTGGAGAAGTCTAGGCGCCACAGCGAGTGGCTGTCCACAGCGAGTGGCTTTCCACAGCGTGCGCGGCGGGAGACGGCGTGGCAGGCCCGTCGACCGGAGGCCCGCGCGATGTCGATGTCACAAGGATCTCTCGATCAATGCCCGGAACGGGAAGAGAAAGCGGTCGAAGCATGTCCTAGGTGAGCAAGGTGATGCGGGCGCGCGGTGCGGAGGCGAGCCCGCGAGAAGCGTGTCCTCCGGCCGGAGACACGAGTGGTCGCGGGAGACTCCCGGCGAGAGGAGACCTTGGATGGTCAACGCGCGGCTGACCGCCATCGACGCCACTGCGGTCGACCAACGCCTGCTTCGTACGACGTTCGGCTGTTTCCCCAGCGGGGTCACCGCTGTCTGTGGGCTCGCCGGTCGAGAGCCGGTCGGGATGGCGGTGAGCTCGTTCGCCTCGGTCTCCCTGGACCCGCCGCTGGTCTCGGTGTGCGTGGCGAACTCGTCCACCACCTGGCCCCGGCTGCGGGCACTCGGCCGGCTGGGCGTCAGCGTCCTCGGGGAGGCCCACGACCTGGCGGCGCGTCAGCTCTCCGCCCGCGACGGTGACCGGTTCGCCGGCATGGAGCTGACCTCGACGTCCGGTGGCGCGCTGTTCGTCGCCGGGGCCGCCGCGACCCTCGAGTGCGAGCTTGTCAGCGAGGTGCCCGCAGGCGATCATCTGATCGCGCTGTTGCGGATCCACGCCCTGGATTCCGACGCGAGCGTCACCCCGCTGGTCTTCCACGGCAGCCGGTTCCGGCAGCTTGCCAGCATCTGACAACCAGCCCGTCGCCCGGACCGACCGCTCCGCGGAGGACAGCATCGTGGATCTCGCCACCGGCCTGCCGATCTGCGTCACCTGCGGGGTGCAGTACGCGGCGCCGCGACCGGACTGCCCGGTCTGCGAGGACGAGCGGCAGTACGTCGGCTGGGACGGGCAGCGCTGGACCACCCTCGGCGAGCTCCGCTCGGACGGCTTCCGCGGCCGACTGGAACCCGAGGGCCCGGGCGTGTACGGCATCGGCTCGGCACCGAAGATCTCCATCGGCCAGCGGGCCCTGCTCGTCACCACGGCGAGCGGCAACATCCTCTGGGACTGCGTGCCCTTCCTCGACGACCACCTGATCGCCCAGGTCACCGAGCTCGGCGGGATCACCGCCATCGCCGTGAGCCACCCGCACTTCTACGGCTCGATGGTCGACTGGAGCCGTGCCTTCGGCGACGTCCCGATCTACGTCCACGCCGCCGACGAGCAGTGGCTCGGCCGCCGCTGCGCCGCTGTCAACCTGTGGACGGGTGACACCCTCACCATCGGCGACGGGCTGACCCTGGTGAACGGCGGTGTGCACTTCGCCGGCGGCACCGTCCTGCATCACGCCGCTGGCGAGGACGGGCGAGGCGCCCTGTTCTCCGGGGACATCCTTCAGGTCGTCCTCGACCGTAGGTACGTGAGCTTCATGTACTCATACCCGAACTACATCCCGGAACGCCCGGAGACCGTGCGCCGGGCCGTGCGGCTGCTGGAACCCTTCGCCTTCGACGCGATCTACGGCGCGTTCTGGCAGACCATCGTCCGCTCGGACGGCCATGGCGCAATGCACCGCTCCGCCGAGCGCTACCTGCACTTTGTCGCCGACCCAGCGCCGGCGGCAGCGGAACAGACGCCGCGGGCCTAATACCGCGACGGAGCCGGCCGGTCGGCTCCGGCGCTCCGGTGTTCCGGTGTTCCGCGGAACACCATGATCAACCGTGGCCTGCGGCCGATCGGCCACAGCGGGCGACGGCGCGTCAGTTCGTCATCGCGTCAGCTTCGCCTGGGGCGCGGGCATCCTCGCGGTCGGTGCGATCATCTGCCGGGCTCCTGGTGCGCCCCGACGCCCCGGACACCAGCCAGGCCACCGCGCGGACGGCAGTGCACATGTGAGACCGCAGCTGTGAGACCGGCGGGCAGTCCCCGGCCGTGGACCGGGGACTGCCCTGTTGCGGCTACTTCCGAGGAGCCGATCGGGGCGGATTGGTTGCTTCCGAGCACTTCCGCGACAGACGATTGGACGGCCGGCGCCCCCGTGCCTGCGCGGGGGGAGAGCGGATGCCGACCGAGCCCGGAGGGGGACGTGCCGGCGGCGACGTGGCCGCGCGACGTCAGGTCCTGCTCACCTGCCTGGCCGCGATGTTCGCGACCACCTTCACCGCGACGCTGCTCACAGTCTCGTTGCGGACGGTGGCCGACGACCTGGGCTCCAGCACCGGGGTGATCTCCTGGGCGGTCACCGGTTCCCTGTTCGCCCTCGCGGTGGCCATGCCCATCCTCGGCCGGATCGGCGACATCCGGGGCCACCGCCGGACGTTCCTGATCGGCACGGCCCTCGCCGTCGTCTTCTCGTTGGCGACCGGGCTCGCGTGGGACGCCGCGTCGCTGATCGGGTTCCGCATCGTCGCCCAGCTCGCGGGATCGGCGACGATCCCGGCGTCGTTCGCGATGCTGTTCGCGGTCTTCCCGCCGCAGGAGCGGGTGCGTCCGTCGGCGTGGGCGTCGGGGGTGCTGTCCGGGGCGGCGGTCACCGGTCTCGCCGTCGGCGGGCTGATCATCGACGCCGTCGGGTGGCGGGCGGTGTTCTTCATCCAGGCCGGCATCGCGGTCGTCCCGCTGGTCGCGGCGCTCCGCGTGCTGCCGCCGGACCGGGACGGGCTGCGCCGTCCACTGGACCGCACCGGCGCGGTGGTGCTCGCGGCCGCCGTCTTCGCGCTCACCTTCGGGGTGAACCGCGCGGCGGCGTGGGGGCCACGGCCGATCGTGATCGCGCTGCTCGTCGCGGTGGTCCCACTGTTCTGGCTGCTCACCGTGGTCGAGCGGCGCAGCACCGACCCGGTCGTCCCGATGGAGCTGCTGGCGAAACGGGACGTCCGCACCGCCGGGCTGGCGTCGTTCATGATCTCCGCGGCGCACCTCGGGAACTTCCTGGTGACCCCGCTGCTGCTGGAGGGGCTCTTCGGCCTGTCGGTGGCCCTGACCTCGGCGGTGACGATGTGCCGCACGCTGTCGATCGCGCTGGCCGCGCCGTCGGCGAGCTGGGTGGGGACGAGGATCGGGCCGCGCGCGCTCGCCTCGGGCGCGGGCGCGGCCTACGTGGTCGCGCTGGCCGTGATGGCGTTCGGCACCCGGTCGGACATGCTGTGGCTGGTCATCGTCGGCCTGATCGGCAGCGGCCTGGCCTTCGGGCACGCGCAGCCGCCACTGATCGTCATCGCGAGCGACTCCGTCCCGGAGGACAGCTTCGGGCTGGTCGCCTCCCTGCAGCAGACGGCGGGCCAGATCGGCGGCGTCGTCGGCACGAGCCTGCTCTCCGCGGTCGTCGCCGACACGCTCCATCCGGGGCCGTTCGCCGCCGCGTATCTGATCGCCGCGGGATTCGCCCTGCTGGGCGGGTTGACGATCATGCTGAGCTCACGGCACGGCGTCCGGTCGGTCCTCGGCGTCCGCCGCGACCCCGGGCAGGCGGCTCGGCGCGCCCAGCAGGTGAGCGAGCGTGACCCCGGCGATGCTCTCCGCCGCGAGCAGGCCGACCAGCACGATCAGCTGAAAACGCGCCGCCTGCCCGGGTGAGGCCCCGCCGAACAGCGCCCCGACGAACGCGCCGGGGAGGGTGACCAGCCCGACGGTGCGGGTCTGGTCGAGCGCGGGCACCAGCGCCTCGGAGACGCTGGCGCGCGCGATGTCCAGGCACGCCCGCCGCGGTGTCGCGCCGAGAGCGAGCCAGGCCTCGACCTCGTCCCACCGCAGCCGGAGCCCCTCGGCGAGCCGCCGCCCGGTGAGCGTGCAGGACGTCATCGTGCCGCCGACGAGGCTCCCGGTGAGCGCGATCAGGTTCCGGGTGGACGGCTCGAGCGCCCCGACCGCGAAGACCGCCCCCATCGGGAGACCGGCCCCCATCACGCAGGAGACGAGCACCGCCCGGCCGGCGGGCGCGAGCTCGGTGAGCCGGCGGGTCGCAGTCCCCACCGCCGCGGTGAGCATGAGCACGACAACGATCACCGCGGTCGGCGGGGCGGCGAAGACCCCGCGCAGGGCCAGACCGATGACCGTGAGCTGGACGGCGGCACGCAGCGAGGCGGTGAGAACGTCCCGGCGCCGGGCGACCCGGGCCCAGGTGAGGGCCCCCACCGCGAGCGCCAGCAGGAGCAGGAGCCCCGCGCCGAGGCGCAGATCCGCGTGGCTACTCACCGGCGGGCGACCGTGGTCCACCGGCGGTCGGGTGCGGTCGGGCCATCCTGGCAGTTTCCCGCGCCCTGGCCCGCGGCGTGCGGCCTGATAACCCTGTGTGCTCGCCACCGCCGGTTCGCGGGGACGTCACCGGGCCGACCGGGCGTCGTTTCCAGGACTTTGCGACACCGCTGACGGTGCCCCCTATTCTTGACAGGTCGATGGTGGTTCCCGTTGTGCCCTGCCGCCCTGCCCGCCACCCGCTGGGGAGATCGCGACCGCATGAGGACTGACACCATCCACGTCAACGCTGCCGCCACCTGGCTTCCCCCGCGCCGGCAGCCGCCCTCCGAGGTGGGCGGAACACCCGAGGACACGGGCTACACCATGCTGGCCGTGTCGGACGGGCCGTCCGCGCCGGAGATGGCGGTGCTCGCCGCCAACGCGGCGCTGGCCCGGGCCGGCTGGCGCGGCGCCGAGCTGGATCTGCTTCTGCACGCCTGGAGCTACTACCAGGGGCACGACTTCTGGTCACCCGCGCACTACATCGCCGACCAGCTCGGCGCCCACGACGCGATGCCCGTGGGGATCCAGCAGATGTGCAACGGCGGTGCCGCCGCACTGCAGTCCGCGGCTGCCCACCTGCTGGGCGATCCCACGATGACCCGCGTCCTGGTCACGACCGCGGACCGCTTCTGCCCGCCGGGATTCGACCGCTGGAACAGCGACCTCGGCGTCGCCTACGGTGACGGCGCGAGCGCGGTGCTGGTAAGCCGGACGAACCCCGCGGAGCTCGCGGAGCCTGCGGCTCCCGTACCGGCGGGGCTGCGGCTGGTGTCGGTGACCTCGGTGTCGGCGCCGAGCCTCGAGGCCATGCACCGCGGCGACGACGCGTTCGGCGCCGCCGCGCGCTCGGCGGCGGAGTCGGTCGACGTCCGCCGCACGAAGCGCGCCTACCTGCGCCGCAACGGCAGCTCCGGCTACCGGACGGCCGAGCGGGAGCGTCTCGAGACCCTGCTGGGGCTGGCCATGAAGGAGGCCGGCGCCGACGTGGGCAGCCCGAGGCTGCGGTGCGTGGTGCTGCCGCGGGTGCACCGGAGCCCGTTGCTGTCTGTCTTCGGCCCGATCGTCGAACGGCTGACCGGCGCCGAGGCGGTCGATTTCGGCCGCTCGACCGGGCATCTGGGCGCGGGCGACCTGACCGCCGGCATCGCCGACCTGCTCGACCGCGAGATGCTCTCGCCCGGCGAGACGGCCCTGGTCATGAGCACCGGCGCCGGCTTCACCTGGTCCTGCGCGGCGCTGACCGCACCTGAACCCGCCTGACCCGCGGCACGAGCCGGCAGCCGTGGCGGCTGCCGGCTCCCCGCCCTGGATCAGGGGGCTACCGCTCAGGCCCTACTTCTTGATCCACAGTTCCTCGGGCAGCAGCGAGCCGAGCCCGTACTGCGCGAGACCGCCCACGTTCTTGCCGGAGACGGCGCTGAGCGCGACCCGCTGGAGGAAGATCCCGGGGGTCAGTGCGGTCAACCGCTGCTGGACCGTGTCGTAGGCGGCCTTGCGGTCCGCCTCCGCCGGCGCGGTCCGGCCGGTGCCGAGGGCCTCGTTGAGCTGGGGGTCGTCGACCCCGGGCACATTGGTGGCCCTGCCGCCGCGGAAGGCCGTGTACAACTTCGGTTCCGGGTCCTGGAAGAACGCGGACGTGATGAACGTGTCGAAGTCGTGCGTCGCGTTCATCTTGCCGTACTCGGCGAGCTGGACGACCTTGACCTGCACCTTGACGTTCTTGAAGCTGCTGAGCTGGGCCTGGACGTTCTCGGCGATCGCCCGGCTCTCGGAGCTGGGGAAGCTGGTGAACGTGAAGGACACCGGCTTGCCCTCGGCGGCGAGCTCGTCGAACAGCCGCTGCGCCCTCGCCCGGTCCGC
Organism: Frankia sp. Mgl5; assembly: GCF_023242985.1. Taxonomy (NCBI): domain Bacteria; kingdom Bacillati; phylum Actinomycetota; class Actinomycetes; order Frankiales; family Frankiaceae; genus Frankia; species Frankia sp. Mgl5. The sequence goes on from NZ_JALKFY010000605.1 coordinate 16,634, forward strand.
GCGCCTCAGGGGCGTCTGGGAGTAGAAGGGTGAGGCGTCGTTGAACAGCGTCTCGGCGGGCTGCCCGTCGCCCTCGTAGACCGCGAGGTTCAGCGCCTCCAGGTCGAGCGCCGCGGCCACCGCCTGGCGGGCGCGGATGTCGTCGAACGGCGCCCGGCGCATGTTGAGCGCCATGAAGATGCCGCCGTTGACCGGCCTGCTGATGCTCGGCTGGCCGCTCTCCGCGGCTTTGTGGAGGTTGATCCAGTCCGACTCGACGGCGACGTCCGCGCCTCCGGTGAGCAGGGTGTTGTAACGCTGCCTGGACTCGACGGCCGCGCGGATCGTGAGGGCGTCGAGGTAGGGCCGGGGCGCGTCCCAGTAGCGCGGGTTCTTCACCAGGTCGATGTCGGCCTGCCGGGTCCAGTGCTCAAGCTTGAACGGACCGGCGCCGACGGGGTTCTGCTCGAACGCCTGCGCGCCGCGTTGCAGGGCCGCGGGCGAGGCGATCCAGTTCATCGCCGTGGTGAGGACGACGTCGGCGAAGTTCGGCATCGGGTCGACCGTCGAGACCTTCAGGGTGCGGTCGTCCACCACCTCGGTGGAGGCGATCATCATGGCGTCCCCGCGGTAGCTCGACGCGTTCGCGGGGTCCTTGAGGCGGTCCCAGTTGAACTTCACGGCGGCGGCGTCGAGCGGGCTGCCGTCGGAGAAGACCAGCCCCGACCGCAGGCGGAGCTCGAAGGTGGAGCCGTTGTCGCTGGTCGTGAACGACTCGGCCATCTTGTAGACGACCTGACCCTTGTCGTCGTCGATCATCAGCGTCCCGTACAGGGCGTTGCCCAGGACAGCCGTCGCCGCGTAGGCGTTGCCGAGCTTGGCCGGGTCCATGGAGCTGGTGTCGGCCAGCATGAGGATCCGTCCCTTGCCGCCCGCCACCGGGTCCCCGGTGGCACCCGTGGCGGCGACGCCCGTGGCGCCGTCGCCATCGCTGCCACCACCGCACGCCCCCAGGAACATCGCTACGGCGCACACGGCGGCGGTGGCGAGTAATCGCCTCGTACGGATCATCGTCGTCCTCTCTCCAGTGCCAGATGTCAGGCCCGCGGAAGCGGGGGTCGCTGCCGGAGCGGTGTGAGGGCAGCCACCGCCGAATCGATTGGCCGCGCGCGTCACAAGGGCCGTTGGGGAGTGAACTGTGTCACGCTGTTTTAGCGAAGTCAACGTCTACTCAAGCGTGCGACTACGTACTTTTGTTAGCGAGAATTACGTTCTACATGACGAGTCCACGACGGTGTCTGACGAGCCGCCGTGACGACCGCCCACCGGGCCGCTCCGGAGCCCGGGCCGCTCCGGAGCCCGGGCCGCGGCGTCCCAAACGGCCGGGCGCGTTGGTGGCAGCGTCCGCGCACTGTCGATCGGCGTCCGGGCCCCTGGCACATAGCGTTTCCCTGCCGAAGGCGTCCACGCGCCGACGCGTCGCGAGCGGGCCGCGAGGTGCGGGCACCCGACGAGCGGGACGGCGCCGCGGGCCCACCGGCCCGGGAGCGCCCACCCGACGAAGGGGTGCCGGTGTCATCCGCGCCGCGATCCCAGGAGGGGGCGTCCGGCGACCCGCCGGTGACGCGGCCGAGGCACACGACTCGAACCACGACGGGTGACACAGATGGCTGCAGACGACAACGCCCCCACGGGCACCGACACGTATGCCGGCTGCGCGCGCCCGCAGCCTGTCGGGGTGTTCCCGCTGCCCGCGGGATTCCTGCTGGTCCCCGGCGGCGAGACGACGTCCGGCCTGCGCCGCACGCTGGCGGATGGACGGCTGCCCTCGGCGTGGCCGCCGGAGCTGGCCGCGCTCGAGCTCGCCTACCGCGGCAACGTGATCGCGGCGGTCGAGCTGCTACACGGCGACGACCCGGTCACCCGCTACAACCGGTTCGTGCTCCGCCCCGCGGGCCGGCCGCCGGAGGACCCGGCCGCGCTGCGCGAGGCGCTCGGCGCCGAGCTGGGCATCCTGGTGGACGTCGTCCGCTTCGCCCTCGGCGAGCTGGACGAGCCGCCGCCGCTGACCGACGAGACCGGCGAGATCGCGGCCCTGGGGTGGTCCGCGCACGCCGCGCACGCGATGGCCGCCGGCCGGCTCGGCGACGCCGCGCGGATGCTGGGCGAGGGCATCGCCGCCGCCGCCGATCCCTCCCCCGGGCTGGCCGCCCAGCTCATGGCAACGGCCGCGGGCCTGCGCCGCGACGCCGAGGGACCGAGCCCCGCGGTCGCCACCGACCTGACCGCCGCGCTGGCGGCACTGGAGCACACCGACCTGGCCACCGGGCGGGCCGAGCTGCACCTGACGCTCGGCTCGGTCCACCACGAGCTGGCCGGAGACGACCTGGCCGGCCTGCGCACCGCCGCCGAGCACTACCTGGCCGCGCTGCGCCTGATCACCGTCGACACCGCCCCGGAGCTGTTCGCGTCCGCGCAGGTCAACCTGGCCGCCGCCTACCTGGCCATGCCGATGAACTCCGCGTCCGACCAGCTGCGGATCGGGGTCGCCATGCAGGGCCTGCGCACCGCGTTGACCGTGTACACCCGCCAGTCCTATCCCGAGCAGTGGGCGAGCACCCAGCTGAGCCTGGCGAACGCGCTCGTCTACGCGCCGTCCGCGCACCGGCGGGACAATCTGGTCGAGGCGGTCGGCCGCTACCAGGAGGTCATCACGACCCGGGAGGGCCTGGCCGACCCGCTCAGTTACGCCCGCGCGCTGGCCAACCAGGGCAACGCGCTGGCACACCTGGGAGCCTTCCCGCAGGCGACGGCGGTGCTGCACGAGGCCCGCTCGATCTTCGAGCAGAACGGCGAGACCGGCGCCGCCGCCGCGGTACGGGAGGTGCTCGACGAGATCGCCCGCCACGTCGCGATGAGCCGGGCCACGTGACAGGCCCGCCCGGGACGTCGCCGCGGAACCCGGCGGCGGCCCCCGGGCCGGCACCGACGGCGTCAGCGTCGGTGCCGGCGGCATCGCCGGCCGCGGGTGACCGGTCGGCCGGCCGGATCCGGCGGCGGGTGACGGTCGAGGGGGTCGTCCAGGGGGTCGGCTTCCGGCCGCATGTCCACCGGCTCGCCACCGCGCTGGGGCTGGCCGGTCTCGTCGGCAACGAAGCCGGCTGCGTCGTCGCCGAGGTGGAGGGCGACGGGCCGGCGGTCGCCGAGTTCCTGCGCCGGCTGGCCGCGCCGGCCCCGCCGCTGGCCCGTGTCGACCGCGTCGCCGTCACCCACCTGAACAGCCGTGGAGACGACGGATTCCGGATCGTGGCCAGCACCTCGGCGGCCGGTGCCCGGACCATGGTGGCGCCCGACGTCGCCGTGTGCGCCGACTGCCTGCGGGAACTGTTCGACCCGGCGGACCGGCGGTACCGCCACCCCTTCGTCACCTGCACGAACTGCGGGCCACGCTTCACCATCATCGAGGCGCTGCCCTACGACCGCGCCACCACGACGATGGCCCGGTTCCCGATGTGCGCACGGTGCGCCACCGAGTACACCGACCCCCGCGACCGGCGGTTCCACGCCGAGCCCGTCTGCTGCCCGGCCTGCGGGCCGCGGCTGTGGTTCCGCGTGGCGGTCGCGGCCCAGGCCGGCCGGGAGGGACCCGAGACGCACGGCACGGACGCCGCGCTGGCCGCGGCCCAGCGCGCCCTCGCCGCGGGACGGATCGTGGCGGTCAAGGGGATCGGCGGCTTCCACCTGGCCTGCGGCGCGGACGACGACCGCGCCGTCGAGCTCCTGCGCGCGCGCAAGGGACGGCCCGACAGGCCCTTCGCGGTGATGGTGCGCGACCTGGCGACGGCGGCCGAGATGGCCGATCTCTCAGCCGCCGAGGCCGAACTGCTCACCTCCACGGCCGCTCCGATAGTGCTCGCCAGGCGCCGGCCCGGTGCCCCCCTGTCGGACCGGGTCGCGCCCGGGAGCCCCCTGGTGGGCCTGCTGCTGCCATACACGCCGGTGCACCACCTGCTGTTCGCGCCGGTGCCCGGCGGCGGCCCGCCCCCGCCCCGGGCGCTGGTGATGACCAGCGGCAACCACTCGGGCGACCCGATCTGCTTCGCCGACGCCGACGCCGACGCCGACGCCGGGCGGCTGGCCGGGCTGGCCGACGCGTACCTGCTGCACGACCGGCCGATCCTGCAGCCGTGCGACGACTCGGTCGTGCGGTGGGACGGCGAGCAGGTGCTGCCGCTGCGCCGCTCCCGCGGCTACGTGCCGCTGCCGGTGGACCTCGGCCGTCCGGTGGAGTCCGTGCTCGCCGTGGGCGGCGACGGCAAGTCCGCGTTCTGCCTGACCACCGGTCGCCGGGCGATCGTCTCGCAGCACCTGGGCGACATGGGCGGACTCGACGCGCTGCTGGCGCTGGAGCGTGCGAGCGCGCGGCTGACCGACCTGTACGCCGCCGAGCCGGCGGCCGTCGCCGCGGACCTGCACCCCGGCTACGTCACCCGGGCCTGGGCGGGCCGGCGGGCGGCCGGCCAGGGCGTCCGGACCCACCTGGTGCAGCACCACCACGCCCACGTGGCCGCGCTGCTCGCCGAACACGGCCGCCTCGGCGACACCATCCTCGGGATGGCCTTCGACGGCACGGGCTACGGGCTCGACGGCACGATCTGGGGCGGCGAGGCACTGCTGGTCGGCCCGGACGTCACCCACGCCGACCGGGTCGCGCACCTGCGTCCCGTCGCGCTGCCCGGCGGCGACGCGGCGGCGCGCGGCCCCTACCGCTGCGCGCTGGCCCACCTGGCCGCCGCCGGCGTCGAGTGGACGGCCGACCTGGCCCCGGTGCGGGCCTGCTCCCCCACCGAGCTGCGGGCGCTGCGGGCGATGGTGGACCGCGGCGTGTCCTGCGTGCCCAGCAGCAGCATGGGCCGCCTGTTCGACGCGGTCGCCTCCCTGCTCGGCGTGCGCCAGCGGAGCACCTTCGAGGCCCAGGCCGCCCTCGAGCTGGAGGCGCTCGCCGACGCCAGCCGCCGGCCCGGTCCCGCGGTCGCCTTCGGATTCGACGGCCGCGCGCTCGATCCGGCGCCGGTGATCGCGGAGATCGTCGACGGGTTGCACGCGGGCCTCGCCCCGGACGCGCTCGCCGCGGCGTTCCACCTGGCGGTCGCCGACGCGGTGACCCGGGTCGCGCAGGCGGCCCGGCGCCGCCGCGGTGTCGGCCTGGTCGGGCTGACCGGGGGGGTGTTCGCCAATGTCGTCCTCGTGCGGGCCTGCCGGGCCCAGCTTGCCGCCGCGGGATTCGAGGTGCTCGTCCACCGTGTGGTCCCGCCGGGTGACGGCGGGCTGGCCCTCGGCCAGGCCGCGATCGCCACGGCCGCCGCCCGGGCCCTTGTCGACCCTTGTTAGGCGAACACCACTTCTGTACGGTCGTTCAGCACAAGTCCGCCCGCGGATGCCGCGAATGCCGCTTGCGGGCGAGAGCGCGGGTGACGCGCTCCTGTGGATGACCCGGCGGCCACGAGCACGGCTGTGTGAGGCCACAAGTGAGGCGACCGACGAGGCCCCGGGACGGATCCGCCAGGCGGCGACGTCTGCACCCAGCTCGTGAGAATTTGATACTTAAATGTGAGAGCGGGATTTCTGCTGGTCGTGACACCAAACCACGATCAGTCACGTCACCGCGGACAAGGAGGACACAGGGTGCTGACACTCAAGGCCGCCGGCTTGCTCGATGTCGATACCGGGGAGATCACCCGGCCCGGGATCCTGAAGATCGAGAACGATCGGATCGTCGGTCTCGGCGGCCAGCCCGAGGGCGAGGTCATGGACCTCGGCGACCTGATCCTGCTGCCCGGCCTGATGGACATGGAGCTCAACCTCCTGATGGGCGGCCCCGGCGAGCACCCGCTCACCGGGCAGATGCGCGACGACCCGCCGCTGCGGATGATGCGCGCCACCCAGAACGCCCGCCGCACCCTGCGGGCCGGGTTCACCACAGTCCGCAACCTCGGCCTGTTCTGCAAGACCGGCGGCTACCTGCTCGACGTCGCGCTGATGAAGGCGATCGACGCCGGCTGGGTCGACGGCCCGCGGATCGTCCCCGCCGGCCACGCCATCACCCCGACCGGCGGCCACCTCGACCCCACGATGTTCGGCGCGTTCGCCCCGCACGTCCTGAAGCTCACCGTCGAGGAGGGCCTGGCCAACGGCGTCGACGAGATCCGCCGGGCCGTCCGGCACAACATCAAGCACGGTGCCCAGGTCATCAAGATGTGCGGCTCGGGCGGGGCCATGTCCCACAGTGGGCCCTCGGGCGCGCGGCACTACTCCGACCAGGAGGTGCTGGCCCTCACCGACGAGGCACACCGGCGCGGCCTACGCGTGGCCGCGCACACCCACGGCTCGGAAGCCGTCCGGCAGATGGTCGAGTGCGGCGTCGACTGCATCGAACACGCCTTCATGATCGACGACGACACCATCAACCTGCTGATCAAGCGCGGCACCTGGGTGGTCGCCACCCAGGCCCTCATCGACAACATGCCGGTGCTGAACGACGCCGAGCCGGAGATCCAGGCGAAGGCCGCCCTCATCTTCCCCCGCGCGAAGGCCTCGATCCGCAACGCCATCGAGGCCGGCGTGAAGATCGCGGTCGGGAGCGACGCGCCGGCGATCCCGCACGGCAAGAACGCCCTCGAACTGGTCGCCCTGGTCGACCGGGGCATGACCCCGCTGCAGGCGATCCAGGCCGCGACCATCGTGGGCGCCGACCTCATCGACGTCACCGACCGGGGCCGGCTCGCCGAGGGCCTGCTCGCCGACGTCATCGGCGTGCGCGGCAACCCCCTCGAGGACATCCGCGTCCTGCAGCGGGTCCCGTTCGTCATGAAGGGCGGTAAGCAGTTTGTCTACTGAGCCTGCCACCGGACCCGCAGTGACCGGGCCGAGCCGGACCGAGGACCTGGTCGAGATCCAGCAGCTACTCGCCCGCTACGCGGTGACGATCACGCAGGGCGACGTCGAGGGACTACTCAAGGTCTTCACCCCGGACGGCACCTACACCGCCTTCGGGGACACCTTCGCCCTCAAGGACTTCCCGACGCTGGTCGCCGCCGCGCCCAAGGGCCTGTTCCTCACCGGCACCTCGCTGGTCGAGCTCGCCGACGACGGCCTCAACGCCACCGGAACCCAGCCGCTGTGCTTCATCGAGCACGCCAATCACGACATGCGCATCGGCTACTACAAGGACACCTACCTGCGCACCGCCGAGGGGTGGCGGCTGCGCACCAGAGCGATGACCTTCATCCGCCGCAGCGGTGTACACGACTCCGGTATCCCGCACGTCATCGAGCGCCTGTCGTCATGACGGTGACCGGCCTGGTCCCAGCCGGTTCATGATCCAGCGGGAGGTCGTCGCCGACGGGCAGGCCGGGCTCACCGCCGCGGTGCGTCGGCTTCCCGCCTGCTCGAGGCCGACGCCCGCGGATCCGCACGGTGCGGGGACGAACCTCAGTCCTTCGCCGGCTCCTCGATGTTCTTCCCCACCAGCTTGAAGGTCGCCCCCGTCGGGTCGGTCGCGATCGCGAGACGGCCATACGGAGTGTCCATCGCCGGCTGGACGACCGCGCCTCCCAGCTTGACGGTTAGGGCGAGCGCCGCGTCGGTGTCCTCGACGGCGAAGTAGACGCCCCAGTGCGCCGGAACGCCCTCGGGGAGGAAGCCTGACGCGTCCATGATCCCGGCGTGCTGCTCGCCGGCGTCGTCGACGAGCACGGTGTAGCGGAACTCGTCCGTGTCACTGACGACGTTCGTCTTCCAGCCGAACACCTCCTGGTAGAAGGTGACCGCGGCGGCGTAGTCCCGCGTGAGCAGCTCGAACCAGCCCGGCGCGCCCGGCTCGGCCAGCACTCCGAAGCCGCGGTGCAGGCCCTGCTGCCACATGCCGACCGCGGCGCCGCCCGGGTCGGTGAGGACGGCCATGACGCCCAGGTCGGCGACCGGCATCGGCGAGATCATCATCGTTCCGCCGTGCGCGGGTACGGCCGCGGCGGTCTTCTCCGCGTCGGGGGTCAGCAGGTAGACCGACCAGACGTCGGGCAGCTCCGGCTGCTGCTTCGTCATCCCCCCGGCGACCACCTTGCCGTCCTTGGAGAAGTTGAAGTAGCCGCCGAACGCCTCGTTCGGCTCCTCGGAGGTCCAGCCGAACAGCTCCGCGTAGAACTCGCGGGCCTTCGCCGCATCCGAGGTCATGAGGTCGACCCAGCAGGGCGCGCCGGGCAGGGTGGTGTCGTGAGCGGGCATTGTGGGCTCCTTCGCCGCCGGGCACGTGGTGGGCGGCGCGGGGTTCGCGGCCGCTGCTCGCGTGCAGTCGACAGATTGGACCTACCCACCGACAGAAACTCATCGCCGCCGCGCGGCCTGTCTCGAACTTCCTCCGCGGCGGGTGGACGGGCGGTGCAGCGGGCCGACGTGAGGTCCCCCGCGGCACCCGCCAGGTCAGGCGGAGCAGGCCCAGACGATCGAGCCCGCGAGCGTCCGCCCGCCGGACGTGTTCGCGCTGAACGACACGGAGCCGCCGGCCGAAGTGATCTCGACGGTGGCGGGAACCGCGTCGATCGTGTAGCGGCCGGAGTCGGGCGCGACGACCGAGACCGTGATGGCGGCCGGGTAACTGCCCGGCCCGTCGTAGCCGGCGACCCGCACCCCCTGCGACACCGTCCTGCCCTCGATGGTGGCCGTCGAGGACTCGACGTAGCGCCGCGCGGTGGACTGGCAGCTCACGGCCGTCGACACATGCCCCGCGACGTCGACCGGCGAGGTGATGTCGACGGTCAGCGAACCGGGACCGCCGGCACCCGCGCCGCCCGCCGGCGCCGACGGCTCCGCCGCGGTCGCCGCGTCAGCCGTCTCGACGCCGGTACCAGCGCTGGCAGCGGAGGCGGATGCCGTGGCGGGGGCGGGGCCCGCGGTCGAGACGGAACCGGCCCGGCAGGCGGTGAGCCCGAGCCCGGTCACGACCGCCAGCGCGAGTAGCGGCAGGGATCGGGCAGGCAGCGGTCGCGGCCCCCCGTTGGTTCGTCCCTCGTGACGCGCTCGCGCGCCGCGGCGGCGGCCGCCGCCGGCCCGCCGATCCGTGCGGTTCCCCCGGTCTGCCATGTTCGTCCGGTCCATCCTGTCGCTCCGGTGTTGATGTCGCCGTCCGCCGAACCGGCAGACGTGCCGGCCCGGCAGGAAGGACGACATCAGCCGGCCGTGTGAGCCGGATGTGAGCGAAGCCGAGACAGGCACAGGAGCCGATCATGAATGTCACCGGGGATGGCGGCCAGGCAGCGCGGTGGAACGGCCCGGCCGGGCAGGCCTGGGCCGAGGCGCGGACCCTGACGGACCGGATGTTCAAGCCGTTCGAGGACCTGCTCGTCGACGCGGTCTCGGCCGCCGGTGCCGGGTATGTGCTCGACGTCGGCTGCGGCACGGGCGCCACGACGGTCGCCCTCGCCCGGCGGCTCGGGGCGCAGGGGCGCTGCGTCGGCGTGGACATCTCCGACCCGATGCTCGCCGCCGCCAGGGCGCGGGCCGAGCGGGAAAAGGAGGGGGCGCGGGCGGTCTTCATCCGCGCCGACGCGCAGGATCACGCGTTCCAGCCCGCCGCCTTCGACGCGATCGTCTCCCGTTTCGGGGTCATGTTCTTCGGCGACTCCGTCGCCGCCTTCGCGAACCTGCGACGGGCCGCGAAGGACGGCGGCGAACTCCGCTTCCTCGCCTGGCGCGCGACCGCGGAAAACCCGTTCATGACGACGGCCGAACGCGCTGCGGCCCCGCTTCTGCCAGGCCTTCCCGCCCGCCAGCCGGACGAGCCTGGGCAGTTCGCCTTCGCCGACCCGGACCGGGTCGAGCGCATTCTGGCGGAGAGCGGCTGGGCTTCGATCGACATCCGGCCGGTCGATGCGTCCTGTGTGTTTCCCGAACACGAGCTGGTCCCCTACTTCACCCGGTTCGGCCCGGTCGGTCAGGCCCTGCGGGACGTGGACGAGCGGACTCGCGGGCAGGTCGTCGAAACGGCCCGCGCCGCGTTCGATCCCTATGTGCACGGCGCCGAGGTCCGTTTCACCGCGGCCTGCTGGGTCGTCGGCGCCCAGGCCAGGTGAGCCGGACCTTGGTCTGGCTGCCCTGGCGAAGTTGCTATGACGCGGCCGAGCGAACGAGCTGCACGATTGCTGTTCCACCTTCCGTCCGGGATATCCGTCCGCTGGGAACGAAGCCGACCCGACGGTAGAGGCGCAGCGCGCGGTCGTTGTCAGCTCCGGTCCACAGCTGCAGCCGTACGTACCCGTGGCTGCCAACCTGGTCCGCGAGATACCCGATCAGTTGCTCTCCCACTCGTCGCCCCCAGTGGTCGGGGTGGACGAAGACCATCGAGATGTGACACAGCCCGTCCAGCCTCGCTCCCTGCCCGTTCTCACCGCGGCCCGGTTCGGCCAGCAGCATGCCGAGAATCCTCGTTCCTGCGCAGGCGATAAACAGGAGAGCATCGGGGGCGGCGAGCTTCGTCTGCACCCTGACGATCCGCTGAGCGTCGGGAGGTCGTCCACGGGCACTGTTGGCCTCACGCCAGACGTCCAGGGCAGCAAGAAGATCATCGCTATGCGCGAGACGAACCGTCACCGGGTCTGGTTCCAGCACAGATTCCACGGGCTCAGGATCGCCGCTCCGCCGGACGGTGCGGACCAGATTCAGTGAGACAGCCAGATCTGCGGATCGTGCCAAGTTCGTCGAGGCGGGACAATCAGGCGCTGCACGGGGAGCAAGACGTCGGTGTCGGCTGGACTTCAGGACGTGGCCAAGCGCGCCCCGCGCACCGTGAACAACGCCCTCGCCCCGTTCTACGCCGGCACCCGCATCGCCGAAACCGTCGGCCTCGACATCGACGACGTCGCCCTGTCCGCCCGCAGAGGCAGCCTGCGTATCCACGGCAAAGGCGACCAGACCCGCCAGGTCCCCACCCACCCGCCGCTGCGCGCCGCCTTCACCGGTTGGCTCAGCGAACACACGGACTGGCCTGGCGCCGAGGAGCCCGCGCTGTTCCTCAACCAGCAGGGCAGCCGGCTGTCCACCGCTGGCGCCCACACCATCATCACCACCATCGCCGCCGCAGCCGGCCTCGACGAGAAGACAACCGTCTACGTCCTACGCCACACCTTCGCCACCAGCCTCGTCCGCGGCGGCACCGACCTCGTCACCGTCGCCGAGCTTCTCGGCCACACCCGCAGAAGATCGCTATAGCGGCTTCCGGCCGTATTCCGGTCGGCACGGGCGCCACAGCGTTCTACGGGGCTCTGCGGGGTCCGCGGGGTTCTACGAGGTCCGCGAGGTCCGCGAGGTCCGCGCCGTTCGGATGTTCTGCGAGTCCGTGCGGTTCCGCGGAACACCCCGCTCATCCGGTGGACGACCCGGCCGGGCAGTCAGGAAAGGCATCGACCAACTCGGCCAGCACACCGGACTCGCAGCCGGACTCGCCTGCCCAGAACTTGACTCATCTGCGCGGCTTCGCCCGCCCAGGCCCTCTAGTCAAGACGCCATCCCCTTAGGGTCCTGTTGATCAAAAAACGTAACACTTCGACCCGCAGGTCGACTCCGTGATATTCCACCTGTTGTTCCCGCAGATAGGCGACGAGCTCCGCGTGAGTGGCCACGCCCTCGAGCAGACGCAGTTCGGTTGCCGAACATCTCCGTCTCAGGGCCGAATATGCTTCCTCGCGGGCAAGGTAACGCGAAAGGGGCTCCCCGAGCACGGTCCCGTCGACACGGGTCATCAGATTACGCCAGGACTTCGCCAGATCCCTCCGCTCCTGCATACGTACTCGCCGTTTTTCAATACCCCATTGTGCCCACGGCGCCGCGAGGCTTGACAGTCCCCCCGTCAGGACGCCCGTCACACCGCCCACGAGAGCCGCGGCTATCGTCGAGTCCAAGGCTGATCCTCGACCCCTACCCGTCCAGCAGACTCGGCGCCTGATACGTACGCAACGTTATGAACAGTGGGACAGGATCGACCTCCGTGCCCGCTCCGCTCGCGACTGACCGTGCCCTGACCACGGCGAGGTTGTTGCGCATTACATCGAGTATCGGATGGCCCTCTTCAAGCTTGGAGCGGCCGGTTTCAAGCACGGACTCGAGCGCGTTGATCGCCATTGCGAAGTCAGCCTGGCTCGCACGGACCATGGCGTGGTTGTGCCGAAGTAACAGGTACCGAGTATGCCCATTCCCGTAGGCTTTCAAAGTTGACGACAAGGCGCCCTCCAGCTCGACAAGTGCGGCAACCGGTTGGTGCGCTGCGTGGAGCGCGACGCCCAAATGTCCACGAACGACGGCCGTCCTCGGATGCCCTCGCCCGTATGTCTCCGCATTAATGAGGAGTGATTGACGAGCGAGCTGGATGGCTTCCGTCGAGTCACCCAGCCGCAGACGGATCGTACTCAGGCAGTCCAGGTCAACAGCGACTCGCGGATGTGACTCGCCGAACAGCTCCATGTCAACTTCCATGGCCCTGCGACATTCGTCCTCGGCTCTCGAACAGGCACCCATGTCCCGTAGCAGTGCCGCGAGGTTCACCCGAACCGTAACTGTCCTCGGATGCACCGCACCGTGGGCCTCCTTGCATATCGCGGCCGCGGCCTCGAATTCACCGAGAGCTAACTCATACAATCCACGGTCATGAAGAACACCCCCGATATTGTTTCGAATCGGCACGAGCCTGGGGTCGGCCGGCCCGAATGTGGTATTAACAAGATCCCGCGCGCGTTCCAGATGCGACTGGGCCAGCTCGAGGTCTCCCAGATACTGCAGGACACCGGCCAGGTTCACCCGACGGATCGCCGCGCGGACATCGTTTGCTCCATAGGCGCTCTCGGTCACGTCGAGAGCCGTTTCGTACTGCATTCGAGCCTCTCGCATCTCGCCAAGGTCCTGCAGTACGCGGCCCAGGGAGCTTCTTATCCGCGAGGTTACGCCCGCCTCCATGTTGGCCGAGACGGCAAGATTTAGCGCGACCGTGAGCTCGGTACGGGCCTGGAAGAGGTTGCCCTCCTCCTGAAGGGCACGACCGATGTCGCAGAGCAGCTCTACCAGATGCCGCTTGTCGGTTCTACGTCTACGTCTCTCCGCCGCCACGGCGGCCGTGTACTCGGCTCTGGCCTCGGTCACGCGTCCGAGGTCCTGTAGAACCCTGCCAAGATCGCGGCGTGCGTACGACGTCTGCCTCGACCCGGCTCCAGTCGAATCGTTCGACAGACGCACGGCGTGCCTGAGCGCGGCCTCCGCGTCCGCCAACTGGACTCGTGCGTGCATGCAGCGGCCCGCCCGGCCGAGTAACATGCCGGCCACGGGAAGTTCGAGTCTGGAACGTTCAGCATGCTGGACCAGAACCAGTAAGTGGGGCAGGAGTTCGTCACAGCGGCTCCAGTCCTGCGGGTCGCTTCCTTCCTGCGGAAAGGTGGCGCTGAGCCAGCGCAAGCAGGATCGTACAAGATCTCCCTCTCGCCTTGCGCCCATACGTGACCTGACAAGCACCTGCACCAGCCGATGGATCCCGAGAGTTCTCGGGCCGGCGGAGATGAGGGAGTAACGCACCAGGCCGCTCACTGCGGAATTGTAAAGGATCGTGTCGGACAGGATCGCCCGCAACGGTCCGGGGAAAAACTCTGCGGAGATCTGCAGCATGCTCCTTGGAATATTGTCCGCTCCTAGAACCGCACACAGTTCCAGAACATCGGTCGCGGCTGACATCTCGTCGCGCAGGCGGTCAAGTGCCAGCGACCACGTGCTCGCGAGCGTCTGCGGATAGTCAGAAGGCTCGCCGAGGGTGAGCGCGGAAAACTCATGCGACCGGTACAACTCCAGGTAGTCTCCGACCGAGATTCGGGTTGACTCGATATACGCCGCGGCCTGTTCCAGCGCCAATGGCAGTCTTCCGAGCGTCTCCGCCAGCTCTCCTAGATTCTCATCTCCCGCCGAGCCGACCCTCTTCGCCAGAAATGCAACGGATTCCGTCCAGGTCAGGACATCGACCAGGACCGGTGTCGCATGGCCGACCCAACTCGGATTTCTCGAGGTGATAAGAACATGACCACCCTCTGGCACATAGCGCTCGATGTCGGACGGCTTCTCAGCGTTGTCAAACACCAGGAGCCAGCGCTTTCCGTCCAGCCGTCGGGTCACCATCTCCAGGATTTCCTCCTGACTGGCGACCTTTGGTAGACCCAGCTTTCGGCCAAGATTGGCGAACCCCGTTATGATTGCGGGAGCATGATCGGCCTCGATCCACCATACGATGTCGTAATCCGCGGCATAGCGATGCGCATACTCGAGCGCGAGCTGAGACTTCCCCACACCACCGAGGCCATGGAGCGCCTGAACCACTGTGGGTTGAGCACTTGCCTGAAGAAAGTCTCGCACGGAACCAATCAGCTCGCTCCTACCCGTAAAACTTATGTTTCTTCTGGGCAGGTTGGATGCGTCAGGGGGATTGGCGGGGAACCGCGGCTCAGAGGCAGGATATCGACCAATGCTCGCCGAGCCTGCCCGCCTGTCCGGTGAGGAGCCACCGCGGCGTGCCATATGATTCAATGCGGCGATGGCGCCTCCGCGACCCTCGCCACTTAGATCTATCACATCGTGGCGCTCCATGAACTGCGGCACGGGACTGTGATCGACCCTGACGAGAACCGTCCTCCGTGCCAGCGGCCCGTGCCCGAGAACTCTCGAGGCCCACAGGTCCCGACTGTAAGGAGACAACAAGTATGTCTTCGAAACAACGAGCAGCAGGTCGCGGCCGCTGCGATCGACCCGATCCACCAGGTCCGCGTAATCCTGGTCCGGGCGGAAGTCCCAGCCCTGAAGCTCCACCGAGAAACCATCGGCTCGCAGGACCCAGGCGATCCACTCTGCCCATGAACGGTCAGCTCCGTGATAACTGACAAAGAAGCGCGGTAATGACTCGTATGGCATGCGGACCCCCGTCTCCGTGCCTACCTACGACACCCGTTCCAGCGCTAGCTGCCTGATCTGCCACACAGCCCGCCTGTCACGCAGGCCCCGCATCATGGCGACCAGCTCCCGCCGGAGTACGGTCAGGGCGTCCTCCGACACCGTTGCCCTCACAATCTCGTCACTGCCCCAGACAAGCATGTTCAGGTAGAACATCCTGCCTATCCGCTCTGGCGTCGGAGCTACCAGGGCGATCTGGTTGGTCAGGACGCGGACCCCGGCCGGCGGCACGATCTCCGCGAGAACCGGGCCCACCTCCAGCTGCTGTCCGTTGTGGGCAAGCAGTGAGGTGACCGCGCGCTGGTAGGTCTGCAGGATCGGATCATCGGTGATGACCCGATCCACCTCATATACCAGCAACCGACCGCCCCTGGCGAGCTGAGACAGCCACAGATCCACCATTCCGGCTGTATCCGGAAGATGCGACAGCAGGAATCGAGAATGAATTATGTCCGCTCTGTAATCCGTCAGCAGGGGCCTGGTGACATCGGCCGCTTCAAATCGGACACGATGCGTCGAAGTCGGTCCGGCCAGTGCCAGAAAGGCCTCCGACCTTTCGAAGCCCACGACGTGCGCCGCTCCACTGGCCGACGCGAGCAGGTGGGTCGAATGTCCCGGACCGCACCCCAGATCGACGGCGTGACGGGAAACGTCCTGCATGTTGCGACTGATGAAGCGGCTGCTGCTCCGAGAGAACACATCGGCAAGAGTCACCAGCCGTTCGGTCGCGGCCTCCGTGTCCCCGAACGTGTATTTTGAGGGCGCAGGTTCTGCCTCGCCGTAC
Organism: Frankia sp. Mgl5; assembly: GCF_023242985.1. NCBI lineage: Bacteria > Bacillati > Actinomycetota > Actinomycetes > Frankiales > Frankiaceae > Frankia > Frankia sp. Mgl5. The sequence continues at coordinate 32,421 of NZ_JALKFY010000605.1, forward strand.
GCCACCGCCGAACTCCCTCCACTGACCTTTTCACCGCCACGGTGTTGCGTTGCCCGGCGCGCCGGTGTGGGCCATGTGAGAGGACTGTACCGAGGGCGAGATCCGGTTGCACCGAAACAGCTGGTATCCGCGTGTCGATGTGCGCATCGTCAAGCAAACGGGGATCTGGTACTGGCGGTGCGGGCGTCATCGCCGTCGACCAACTGACCGCCTGGTGAGCGGAGTCGAACCTGGTACGCGGCGAGGCGACTCCGGTACTGGCGAGTTCGTCCAGTGGACTGATCTGCAGTCCTGGCGCCGCATTCGGTCCTGCCGTCGAGTGGACGTGGGTACTGACCATCACCGCCGCGCTCACCGTCGTCGGGCTCGCCGTGCTCGCGGTCGCGTACCGGTGGGCCTTATCCGGTGCTCTCTCCGTCGCCCGCGGCCTCCAGGTCACCTTCCAGTTCAAGGTAAGTGGACTGCAGGCCGGCCAGCGTGGCTTCCTGAGGAGCCTCCCACAGGCCACGCTCCGCGGCCTCCAGCAGGCGTTCGGTCATGCCGCGCAGTGCCCACGGGTTGGACGTCCGCAGGAACTCGCGGGTCTCGGCGTCGAAGACGTAGGAGGCGGCCAGCGACTCGTACATCCAGTCCTGCACGACACCGGCGGTCGCGTCGTAGCCGAAGAGGTAGTCGACCGTCGCGGCCAGCTCGAACGCGCCCTTGTAGCCGTGACGGCGCATCGCCGCGATCCAGCGCGGGTTGACCACCCGGGCGCGGAACACCCGGTGGGTCTCCTCCTGCAGGGTGCGGGTGCGGACGGCGTCCGGCAGCGCGCTGTCACCGACGTAGGCGGCCGGCGACGTACCGGTGAGTGCGCGGACGGCGGCCACCATCCCGCCGTGGTACTGGAAGTAGTCGTCGGAGTCGACGAGGTCGTGCTCGCGGGTGTCCTGGTTCTTCACCGCGATCTGGATGCGGCGGAACGCGGTCTCCATGTCGGCGCGGGCCTCGGCGCCGTCCAGGCCGCGCCCGTAGGCGTAGCCGCCCCAGACCGCGTACACCTCGGCCAGGTCGGCGTCCGAGCGCCACTGCCGGGAGTCGATCAGCGGCAACAGGCCGGCGCCGTACGCGCCCGGCTTCGAACCGAAGATCCGTGTCGTCGCGCGGCGCAGTGCGGCCGCGTCGGCGCCACCCACCGCGCCGGCCGCGCCCGCGGTGCCTGCCGCGCCGCCGCGCCCGCCGACCGTCGGGACGGCCCCGAGCGCCGCGAGGTCGGCCCGGACGTGCGCGGCCAGCGCGTTGACGTCGTCGGGCTCGTCGAGCACCGCCACCGCTCGCACCGCGTCGTCGAGCAGGGCCACGACGTGCGGGAACGCGTCCCGGAAGAATCCGGAGATCCGCACCACCACGTCCACCCGCGGACGCCCGAGCTCCGCGCCCGGGACGACCTCGAAGCCGGTGACCCGCCGGGACGCGTCGTCCCAGGTGGGACGGCAGCCCAACAGCCACAGCACCTCGGCGATGTCGTCGCCCTGGGTGCGCATCGCCGACGTCCCCCAGACGGTCAGCCCGACCGAGGCCGGGTAGCCGCCGGTGTCGGCGAGGTAGCGCTCGATCAGCGAGTCGGCGAGCGCGCGGCCGGTCTCCCAGGCGAGCCGGGACGGGATGGCCTTCGGGTCGACGGAGGCGAAGTTGCGCCCGGTGGGCAGCACGTTGACGAGCCCACGGGTCGGCGAGCCGGACGGGCCGGGCGGGACGAACCGCCCGTCGAGGGCCCGCACGGTGTTGACGATCTCGTCCGGGGTGCGGGCGAGGCGGGGGACGACCTCGGTAGCCGCGAACGTGAGGACCCGCTCGACCTCGGCCCGTGCCTCAGCCGGCACCACCCCGGCCGGCTGCCCGGCCACCACGGAGCTGACGGCGGCCGGCGACCAGCCGGCGTCCTCGAGTGCGGCGACCAGCGACCGGGCAGTCTGCTCGAACGCGTCGACCTGCGCCCGGGAGGCCTCGGTGTCGCCCTCGGTGTGGCCCAGTGCCGCGCGCAGCCCGGGTACCGCCCCGGCCCTGCCCGCCCACATCTGGTTGGCGCGCAGGATGGCGGTGACCAGGTTCGTCCGTGCCTCCCCCGCCGGGGCCACCCCGAGGATGTGCAGGCCGTCGCGGATCTGGGTGTCCTTGACCTCGCAGAGGTAGCCGTCGACGTGCAGCAGGAAGTCGTCGAACTCGGCGTCGCTGGGGCGGTCGGCCTGCCCGAGGTCGTGGTGCAGCTGGGCGGACTGGATCAGCGTCCAGATCTGGGCGCGCACGGCGGGCAGCTTGGCCGGGTCGAGCGCGGCGAGCGTCGCGTACTCGTCGAGGAGCTGCTCCAGCTTGGCCATGTCGCCGTAGGAGTCCGCGCGGGCCATCGGCGGTACGAGATGATCGACGATCACGGCGTGGGCGCGGCGCTTGGCCTGCGTCCCCTCCCCCGGGTCGTTGACCAGGAACGGGTAGACGAACGGCAGGTCGCCGAGGACGGCGTCCGGCGCGCACCCCGCGGACAGCCCCAGGCCCTTGCCGGGCAGCCACTCCAGCGTCCCGTGCTTGCCGAGGTGGATGACGGCGTCCGCGCCGAAGACCTCGTCCAGCCAGCGGTAGGCCGCCAGGTAGTGGTGGGACGGCGGCAGGTCCGGGTCGTGGTAGATCGCCACCGGGTTCTCCCCGAACCCCCGCGGCGGCTGGATCAACACGACGATGTTGCCGAACCGCAGCGCGGCCAGCACGATCGCCGGCTCCGCCCCGCCGCCGTCGTCGACGTAGAGGGAGCCCGGCGGCGGTCCCCAGTGCTCGGCCATGGCGCCGCGCAGCGACTCGGGCAGCCGGGCGAACCATCCCTCGTAGGTGGACGCCGGCACCCGCGCCGGCGCCGCGGCGAGCTGCTCCTCGGTCAGCCACTCGACGTCGTGCCCACCGGCGGCGATCAGGGCGTGGATCAGGGCGTCCCCGGCCGCGGCGTCCGGTCTGACGTCCCCCGGCCCGCCGTCGGCGGAGCGGAGGTCCTCGCCCGGGTAGCCGTCGCCGAGGTCGTAGCCGGCGGCGCGCAGCGCGTCGAGCAGCAGCACGGCCGACGCCGGGGTGTCGAGCCCGACGGCGTTGCCCACCCTGGAGTGCTTCGTCGGGTACGACGAGAGCACGATCGCGATCTTCTTCTCGGCGGTTGGGGTGTGCCGCAGCCCGGCCAGCCGGCACGCGATCCCGGCGACCCGGGCGGTGCGCTCCGGATCCGCCACGTACACCGGGACGCCGTCCGCCCCCTGCTCCTTGAACGAGAACGGGACGGTGATGATCCGGCCGTCGAACTCCGGGATGGCGACCTGCATCGCCGCGTCCATCGGGGACAGCCCGGCGTCGCTGTCCGCCCAGACGGCGCGCGACGAGGTCAGGCACAGCCCCTGCACCACCGGGACGTCGAGCGCGGCAAGCGCGCCGACGTCCCAGGCGTCCTCGTCGCCGCCGGCGGACGCGTCCGACGCGCGGGTGCCGCCCGCGGCGAGCACGGTCACCACGAGCGTGTCGACGCCGGCCAGGGCGTCGATCACCCCGCCGGCCGCGGCGCCCCGCAGCGTCGAGCAGAACACCGGACGGGCGTTGGCGCCGGCTCCCTCGATCGCGTCGCACAGCGCGTCGACGAACCCCGTGTTCCCGGAGGTGGCGTGCGCCCGGTAGAACACGACACCGACGGTCGGGCGGTCCGCCTTGGCCACCCGGTCACCGTGCGGCCCGTGCGCGGGCAGCTCCACCGGCGGGGCGAACCCCAGCCCGGTGAGCAGCAGCGTGTCGGAGAGGAAGCGGTAGAGCTCGGCGAGGTTCCCGACGCCGCCTTCGGAGAGGTAGGCCAGCGCCTCCGTCGCGACGCCGGCCGGAACGGTGCCGCGTGCCATCAGCGCCGCGTCCGGCGTCGACTCGCCGCCGAGGGCGACGACCGGCAGCCCGCTGGCCACGGTCGCGGCGAGGCCCTCGGGCCAGGCCCGTTCGCCGCCGAGCAGGCGTACCACCACCACGTCGGCCCCGGCGAGGAACGCCGGTACCTCCGCCGCGTCGAGGCGGGCCGGGTTGGCGACCCGCCAGGGCACGCCGCTGGCCCGCGCGGCGAGCAGCTCGGTGTCGGCGGTGGACACCAGCGCCAGCACCGGCTCAGCGGTCAGCACCGGATCAGCCGGGACGCCGCCCGGCGGTGTGTTCGGCATTTCAGGGTGCTCCCGGGGGTACGAAAGGCAGGCCGGCGGGCGCGCCGCGGTCGAGCAGCGCGCGCACCGTCGCGGTGTCGAGATGGTCGGCGACCAGGTCGCCGAGGGCGTCCAGGCGGCGCGCCCGGACGTCGGCGAAGCAGGTGACGGCGGGGTGGAACGAGCGGCCGGCGGCCGCCGCCACCCCGGTGAGGAACGCCCGTCGGAACTCGTCGTTCTCCAGCAGGCCGTGCCAGCTCGTGCCGGACACGCCGCCGCGGCGCACCCCGTCGACCGCGAACGGCTCCGCGGCGCCGCCCGTGCCGGGCAGGGCGTCGTCGACCGTGGGCCGGCCGTGTCGGATCTCGTAGCCGGTGACCGGATGCCCGTCGGCGCTGACGCCGTGGCGGCGGCCGAGGACCTTGTCGGCGGCGAAGCGGGTGACCAGCGGCAGCAGGCCGAGCCCCGGCACCTCGCCGGCACCCGACTCGATCTCGTCCTCGATGCGCACCCCGAGCATCTGGTATCCGCCGCAGATGCCGAGGATCGGCAGGCCGGCGGCGGCGCGCGCGGCGAGGGCGCCCGCCAGGCCGCGGCGGCGCAGCCACGCCAGGTCGGAGACGGTGGCACGGGTCCCGGGCAGTACGACCAGGTCGACGTCGGCGATCTCGTCGGGGGTGGTGACGAGCCGCACGGAGACCCCCGGCTCGGCGCGCAGGGCGTCCAGGTCGGTGATGTTGGACAGCCGGGGGAAGCGGACGACGGCGACGCGCAGCCGGTCCGGGCCGGTGTCGGCCGCACCCGACCCGTCCGCCTCGGGGTCGGGGTCGGGGTGGGAGCGCAGGTCCAGGGAGTCCTCGACGTCCAGCCACAGGCCGGGCAGCCACGGCAGCACGCCGAGGACGGGACGTCCGGTGAGGCCCTCGAGCTGGCGCAGCCCGGGTTCGAGCAGCCGCGCGTCGCCCCGGAACCGGTTGATCACCCAGCCGGCGATGTGGGCCTGGTCGGCCCGGTCGAGCAGGGCGAGCGTGCCGAACAGCGCGGCGAACACGCCACCCCGGTCGATGTCGCCGACCACGAGGACGGGCAGGTTCGCCGCCCGGGCCAGGCCCATGTTGGCGATGTCGGTCGCACGCAGGTTGATCTCGGCCGGTGACCCGGCGCCCTCGCAGATCACCGCGTCAAAGCGGCCGCGCAGGTCAGCGAGACAGTCCAGGACGATGCCCAGCAGGCGCTCCTTGTGCGGCCGGTACCCGAGCGCGTCGACCTCGGCGACGGGACGGCCGAGCACGACAAGCTGGCTGTGCCGGTCCGATCCCGGTTTGAGCAGCACCGGGTTCATCGCGGCTTCGGGCTCCACCCCGGCCGCGGCGGCCTGCATCGCCTGCGCCCGCCCGATCTCGGCGCCGTCGGCGGTGACCACCGAGTTCAGCGCCATGTTCTGGGCCTTGAACGGCGCGACGCGCACCCCTTCGCGGGCCAGCCAGCGGCACAGGCCGGCGGTCAGGACGCTCTTGCCCGCGTCCGAGGCGGTTCCCGCCACCAGCAGTGCCCCGCCCGCGGCCGGGCGCGTCATCCCCCCTCCCCCGGGCCGCGGGAGCCCGCCCGGCGCGTCCGCAACGTGTCGAGGGCGGCGACCGCGCCGGCGCACACCACGACCGAGGCCGCGCTGACCGCGCCGGAAAGACGGGCCGCCGCCGCCAGGTCGCCGGCTTCGGCCGGACGCCCGGACCCCAGCTCGGGACGGTGCTCGACCCCGTGCGGGTACCGCAGCTCACCACCGAGACGCAGGCCGAGCGCACCGGCGAACGCGGCCTCGACCACGCCCGCGTTCGGGCTCGGGTGCGATCGGCCGTCGCGGCGCATCACCCGGAACGCCTCCGCCGGGGAACCGCCGACGACCGGGGCGCAGGCGCAGGTGAGCAGCGCGCACATCCGGGCCGGCAGCAGGTTCGCCGCGTCGTCGGTCCGGGCCGCGGCCCAGCCGAACCGGCCGTGCCGGGCGTCGCGGTAGCCGACCATCGCGTCGAGGGTGTTCGCCGCGCGGTAGGCCACCAGCCCGGGCAGCCCGGCGACGGCCCCCCACAGCAGCGGGGCGACGACGGCGTCCGAGGTGTTCTCCGCCACCGACTCCACCCCGGCGCGCGCGAGCCCGCCGGCGTCGAGGGCCGACAGGTCCCGCCCGCACAGCGACGGCAGCCGCGTCCGGGCCGCGCGCAGGTCGCGGCGTTCCAGCTCGCCGCCGAGGGCCCGGCCCTGGCGCCGCAGCGAGGTGCCGCCGAGCACCGTCCAGGTCGTGGCGGCGGTCAGGCCCGCGCGGGCCAGCGCGGCCCGCCGTCCCGGGCGCCGGCCGGCCAGCGCCCGTTCCGCGCCGGCGGCCGCGGCGCCCGTGCCGGCGACGAGGACCGTGGCGTACGCCGCGCCGACCAGCCGGCTGTCACGGTGGACGGCCCGCTCGAGGCCGGCGGCGATCCGCCCGAAACCGGCCACGGGATGGCCACGGGCAGGGTCGGCGAGCACCGCGTCGAGGGCCGCGCCGAGGACGAGCCCCACCGTGCGGGCGCGGCTCACCCGGCCGACGGCGCCGTGGCCTGGCTGGAGGCGCGGGTCTCGTCCGCGCGGGCGACGGTGCCGGCCTGGCGCGCCGGCGCCGGCGCCGGGCTCAGCACCCGGTGGGCGAGGGGCCCGAACACCAGTCCGAGCGTCGCCCACAGCACCGCCTGGGTGCCCAGCGAGGCCAGCCGGAACCGCCACAGCAACTCGGCCGGGAAGGACGCCGGCACCTCGTTGATCACCGGCATGACGACCGCGGCCACGGTCACCAGGACGGCGAACACCGCCGCCGCCGCGAGCGCGGCGTTCCAGGTGCCGAGACGGGCCGACACCAGGCGGCCGACCTGGGCCGCGATGAGCGCGGCGAGCACCGCCACCAGGACCATGACGACGTAGAGGCCGGTCCGGCGGTCGATCGTGTCCGGGTTGCCGACCGCCGGCGGGTTCGCCGGGTACTTCAGGAAGGGCACCACGGCCACCGCGACGAAACCGACCACCGCGACCACCGCGGCGGTGGGCCGCATCCCGCCGGTGCCGATGCGGCCGTAGGCGACCGCGCACGCGATCGCGAACAGCCCACCGATCGCGATGCCGTACACCGCGGTCGCGACCGCGAGACCCAGACCCTTCTGGGTGCTCCGGGAGACGACCTCCTCCTCGGCGTGCTCACCGGGAGCCGGCGGGGGCGCCGACGCCTCCTCGATGGCGATCGACGCGTCCACCTGGGGCTCGCCGGTGATCGACGCGAACCCGAAAGCCAGCAGACCAGCGAAGAAACCTGCGAGCATGCCAAAGACAAGCAGCCTGCGCATCATGTAGAACGGCCTCCGCCGTAGGCCGGAGAGAATCCTCCGGGGCAGGCGGTCAGTGGCAGGGGAAGCCCAGCAGGTGCCGGCCGTCGTGCACGAACTCGTGCACCCAGGTTCCGCCGATGAGGGAGAACGCCCCCTCCTCGGAACCGACGAAGTAGATGCCCAGCAGCATCAGCGCGCCGACGAGCACCGCCCACGGGACGATGTCGCGCAGCGGAAGAGGCAACGGCAGGGGACGAGCGGTACCGCCGGCGAGCGGCGTGGCGGCGGGCGAAGAAGCGGCGGAGTCGGGCATGCGAAGACCTCCCAGGGATCACGCGTCCGGCTGGTGGATTCGTGATGAAACGGGTCTGACTTCCGGACTGGAAACGGAATGCTCCAGCGGTCACAGTGGCGCGGCCGTGCCGGTATCTCACCGGCTTCCTGTCAACATCACGACTAGCCTCGACAGGCTACGAGGTTCCTTAAGGAATCGTCAACAGCGAGTTCCGCCTGTCACATCCCCGCCCACCGCCCGGCAGGTCGTGCCGGTCTCACACTGACATCGAGTAGGCGACCACGCCGCGGCGGATCGCGTCTATCGCAGCCCGGGCGGCCCGGCCGACGCCGAGGATCCCGTCGGTGCCGGCGCGCTCCTGCGCCGTGGGCCCACCCGAGGCCGGCCCGGCGGACGTCTTCGCCGCGTAGACCGGGGCGACCTGCGCGATCTGGTCCAGCAGGTCGATGAGCTGGCGCATCCAGCGGACGAAGTCCCCCGCCGTCAGGTCCGCGCCGGCGTCCTCGAGGACCTTCTCCAGCCCGCGCCCGCAGGCCCAGCCGTGCGCGACCGCGACGAAGCCGAGGTCGGGCGGGCGCAGGAACCCGAGCCGGTGATGGTCCTCCGTGGCGCCCAGCCGGGTGTAGACACCCGCCATGTCCGCGAGCGCGTCGCGCAGCGCGCCCCCACCGGGGATCGTCGGCGCGGCGACGTCGTCACCGCGTGGCTCGAAGACCAGCGTCGAGACCGCGGCGGCCAGCGCGGGTGGGGTCAGCCCCTCCCACACTCCCGTGCGCAGGCATTCCGCGACCTGCAGGTCCTGCTCGGTGTAGATGCGCGCCAGCATCGCGCCCGCGTCGGTGACGGAGTCGCCGCCGACGGCCAGGTAACCGAGCTCGGCGAGCGTGTCACGGACCCGGTCGAAGGTCCGGGCCACCGTGTTCGTCCGCCCCTCGACCTTGCGCTCGAGCCCGGTTGTCTCGCGGCGCAGGCGGTCGATGCGTTCCGCCGAGCGCAGGTGTGCCTCCCGCTCCGGGCAGTCGTGGACGGGATGGGCCCGCATCGCGCGGCGCAGCCGGGCCAGCTCGGCGTCGTCCGCGGCCAGCGAACGCGCCCGCTCGCGGCGGCCGGGCTCCTCCGGCAGCCGGATGTTGCGCAGCGACGACGCCAGGTCGCGGCGTGCCTGCGGCGAGCGGGAATTGAACGACTTCGGGATACGGACCCGGGCCAGCGGCTCGACGGCCACCGGAAAATCAATCATCGACAGGCGCCGGACCTGGCGGTCCTCGGTGAGGACGACGGGGCGCGGCCCTTCCGCCGAGCCCTCGTCGACACCGGCGTCGAGCACCACGACAAGCCCGCCGCGCCGCCCGGCCGGCACGCGCACCACGTCGCCGCTGCGCAGCTTCGCCAGCGCCGCGGCGACCTCGGACTGGCGGCGCACCGTCCCCGCGCGGGACAGGTCGGCCTCGCGCTCCCGGATCTGGCGGCGCAGCCCGTCGTACTCGGTGACCGAGCCGCGGTCGCATTCGAGGGCGGCGGTCAGCTCCTCGATCGCCGTCTGGTTGCGGCGCACCGCGCGGGCGATGCCGACGACGGCCTTGTCCGCCTGGAACTGGGCGAACGACGACTCCAGGACGGTGCGCGCGCGCTCGGCGCCGAGGCGGCCGACGAGGTTGACCGCCATGTTGTAGGACGGCCGGAACGACGACTTCAGCGGATAGGTCCGGGTCGAGGCCAGGCCGGCGAGGGCGAGCGGGTCCAGCCCGGGCTGCCACAGCACGACGGCGTGGCCCTCGACGTCGATCCCGCGCCGCCCGGCCCGCCCGGTGAGCTGCGTGTACTCGCCGGGCGTGATGTCCGCGCGGGTCTGGCCGTTGAACTTGGTGAGCCGTTCCAGGACGACGGTGCGCGCGGGCATGTTGATCCCGAGCGCCAGGGTCTCGGTGGCGAACACCGCGCGGACGAGCCCACGCACGAACAGCTCCTCCACCACCTCCTTGAAGGTGGGGAGCATGCCTGCGTGGTGGGCGGCGATACCCCGCTCCAGCCCTTCGAGCCACTGCCAGTAGCCCAGGACGGCCAGATCGGCCTGGGGCACTCCCGCCGTCCGGGCCCGTACGTGTTCCCGGATCTCGCGCTGCTCGTCGGGGGACGTCAGCCGCAGACCCGCCTGGATGCAGGACGTCACCGCGGCGTCGCAGCCGACCCGGCTGAAGACGAACAGGATCGCGGGCAGCAGGCCGGCACGGTCCAGCCGGACGATGACGTCGGGCCGGTTCGGCGGCCCGGAACGGCGCCGCCCGGCCCCGGCCCCGTTCCCGTTCCCGGCGCCGGGCCGGCCCGGCCGCGACGACCGAGGCCCGCGGCCGCGCTCGTACACCGCGCGGGACTCCTCCCGGGCGAGCCGGAGCAGATCCGGGTTGACCGCCCGCCCCCCGGCCGCCGCACCAGCACCGGCGATATCACCGACACGGGCTTCAGCGGCACGGGCTTCAGCGGCACGGGCGCCGGGCCGGCTGCCCGGGGTGGCGCCCCCGACGGACCCTGGGGCGGCGCCCCGCCCGTTCGGCCCCGGGCCGCGACGCGAGAACGCCGGGACGCCCGGATCCAGCCCGGACGGCTGGTCGACGAACAGGTCGTGCAGCGTCCGGTCCGCGAGGACGTGCTGGAACAGCGGCACCGGGCGGTGCTCACTGACGATCACCCGAGTGTGCCCGCGGACGGTGACCAGCCACTCGGCGAACTCCTCCGCGTTGCTGACCGTCGCCGACAGCGAGACGAGCCGCACGTGCTGGGGCAGGTGAATGATCACCTCTTCCCAGACGGCTCCGCGCTGGCGATCGGCGAGGTAGTGGACCTCGTCCATCACGACGTAGCCGAGGGAGTCCAGCCGGGCGCTGCCCGCGGCCTCGGTGTAGAGCATGTTGCGCAGGACCTCGGTGGTCATCACGACCACCGGAGCGTCCCCGTTGCGCGAGGTGTCGCCGGTCAGCAGGCCGATCGAGGCCGCGCCGTACCGGGCGACCAGGTCGGTGTACTTCTGGTTGGACAGGGCCTTGATCGGGGTGGTGTAGAAGCAGCGTGTGCCGGTCGCGAGCGCCAGGTGGGCGGCGAACTCGCCCACGACGGTCTTACCGGCGCCCGTCGGGGCGGCGACGAGGACACCCTCGCCCTGCGCGAGCGCCGCGACCGCCTCGGACTGGAACGGGTCGAGCCCGAACGGGTACCGGGCCGCGAACTCCTCGACGGCTCCGGGCGCGGAGGACACGAAGCTCACCCTACGCTGCCCGGGAGCAACGCAGAACCCGGGTTGCGCCGGTCAGGTGATGTCGCCGTGGGAGCCGTCGGCCGTCGCGGTGCCGGAGGCCCCGGCCGCGACCGCGTCGCCCTGCGCGGTAGCCCGCGGGTCGGCGGTACTCGGCGCCGGGGCCGGGGGGACCCGCTCGCCCGCGGACTCGTCGAAGTCGAGGGAGGAGGTCTCGTCGTCGCCCAGGCCGGCGTAGGGGGACGTGTCCCCCCGGCGGGCCTTGCGCCGGTCGTTGAGCCAACCGATGATCAGCGCCACCTCGTAGAGGATGACCATCGGCAGGCCCAGCGCGAGCATGGTGAACGGGTCCTGGCTGGGCGTCACCACCGCCGCGAACACGAACACGAGGAAGATCTCGGCCCGCCGCCAGGACCGCAGCTTCGCCGTGGTGACGAGACCGGCGAGGTTCAGCATCGTGACCAGCAGCGGCACCTCGAACGACAGCCCGAACACGAGCAGCATCGCGATGACGTAGCTGAGGTACTTGCTGCCGTCGAGGATGCTGACGAGGCCGTCGCCGCCGAAGCCGAGCAGGAAGTTCAGGCCGGTCTCGAGCGTGATGTAGGCGAAGAAGCCACCGGCGGCGAAGAGCACCAGCGACGAGCAGACGAACGTCAGCGACCACCGGCGCTCGTGGCGGTGCAGGCCGGGGGTGATGAAGGACCAGAGCTGGTAGAGCCAGACCGGTGCCGAGAACACCGCCCCGGAGATCATCGAAATCTTCAGCCGGATCGTGAAGGCGTCGAGAATGCCGAAGAAGTAGAGCCGGCACGAACCGTCGCCGCTGCTGAAGTCACCGCGCTTGTCCGCAGGTAGGGCGCAATACGGATCGATCAGCCACTGGAAAATATTCGGCTCGACGATGAAGCAGACGATCGTGGCGACGGCGAAGGCGATCAGCGCCTTGGCCAGTCGGTTCCGCAGCTCGCGCAGGTGCTCGGTGAGGGGCATCCGGCTGTCCTCGACCGTGCGTGTGCGCCGATGGTGCACAGACGTGGCGAGCCTGCGCGGGTTGGGCAACCGTGGCACGGGCTGAGGCTCCTGCTCGATGTGGACGGCACTCGATCGGGACGATCGACTTGACGGGACGACGAATACAAGTGGTGGGCGAACGGCCCACAATCAGGCCGTGCCCCCCGCCGGGTACTCGGGACGGGAGCGCAGCCGACCCCGACAGCGGTCGGGCGCGCGCCGCGCCCGAGCACCTGACCGCCGTCAGCGACGGACGTGACCCGCCCGCGGAAGGCCTGTCGACCCGCGGTGGAGAACGATCCGCCGCAGGTCAGCCGACCCGGGGCACCTGCCCGGGCCGTGTTGGGACGGTCAGTGGCGCTCGGCGTCGACCGGCGCCACGCCGTTGACCGACGGGCTGGTCGCGGCCGGAGCGGCCGGGCGGCTCTCGATCGGAAGCGGGGCGACGGGCTGCGCGGCCGGAGCCGGGGCGGCCGGAGCGGCGCTCGCGTCGTCGTCGCGCAGGCCCTTCGTCTCCGCCTTGAAGATGCGCAGCGACCGGCCGAAGGAACGCGCCGCGTCTGGCAGTTTCTTCGAGCCGAAGAGCACCAGAACAACCAGCGCGATGATGATGATCTCGGTCGTGCCCAGGTTTGGCATGGCAGGCGTCCTCCGATTGCCGGTCCGGTCGGGAGACCGGTGCGCGATCGATGCTACGTCGGTCAGCCTAGGAGGGGATAGACCGTAACCGGGTATCCCACAGGTGACGTGTACGCAACGTGGAGATGATCGGCTATCTCACCACATCGGATGGCGACTGTCGTCCGGTTCACGTCCGGCCCGAAGGCGCTCCCACCGCGCGGCCGGTCAGCAGGTCAGCCGGCCCGGCTCGCGAGCCGGCTGGAGACCTCGGTCGACTCCAGCCGCCCCGCCAGCTCCGCGGCCTTCGTGGCCAGCTCGGCCGCGTGGTCCTTGAGGTCCATCGCGGCGTTCTTCGTCGCGCGGACCTTGCCCCACAGGCGCAGCGCGCACAGCACGAGCACGCCGAGCGAACCGACGGTGAGCACAAGGTGAGCGAACAGCAGCAGCACACCGGTCACCCTATGGGCTCCTCGGCGTAGGCGGCGAGGGCACGATCGGCCAGCTCGTGGACCCGCGCGGCCACCGAGGCCGGCTCGACCCGCCGCACCTGTGCACCCAGGCCCAGGACCAGCCGGTTCAGCCACGACGGCTCGGAGACCCGCAGCAGCACCGACACTCCCCCGTCGGGCAGCTCACACACGTCGGAGACGGGGTAGTAGTCGACGACCCAGCGGGCCTGCGGCTCCAGGTCGAGGCGCACCGGGATGTCGTCCGGCCCCGGCCGGTACACGCCGTCCGCGGTGTCGCGCGGCGTCGCGGTCGGCGGCGGCTGCGCGACGACGTCCAGGACGACGGCCCCACCGCGGCCGTCGATGCGGTCGAGCCGGAACAGCCGCACCGCCGACGCCCGGTGGCACCATCCCTCGAGGTACCAGTGCCCGTCCCGGACGAGCACCCGCATCGGGTCGACATCGCGCACCGTCATCTCGTCCCGCGACCACACCAGGTAACGCAACCGGACGCGCCGGCGGTCCCTGATCGCCCCCTGCAGGATGGCGAGCACCTCGTCGTGGGTGTCGAGCGCGACGCGCACATGCCCGGCCGGCTCGTCGCCGACGGCGTCCTCGACCTTGCGCAGTGCCTGATCGAGCGCCTCGCGCCCGGCCAGGCCGGGGACGTCGGTGAGCGCCCGGGCGGCGACGAGCAGCGCGGTGGCCTCGTCCGCCGACAGCCGCAGCGGGCGGTCGAGCGTCTGGGGGTCAACGACGGTGACCTGGTCGCCGGAGTAGCTGACGTCGATGAGGTCGCCGGGCGCGCCGCCGGGCAGCCCGCAGACGAACAGCAGGTCGAGGTCGTCGCGCAGCTGGCGCACCGTGACGTCGAACTCCGCGGCCGCGGCCTCGAGTGACACGCCGGGATGAGCCCGCAGCCAGGGTACGAGGGCCAGCAGCCTGCTGAACCGGTCGGTGGAGCCGCTCACCGCGGCCCGGTCCTCGCCAGCCATCCGGCGGGCCGGGTGCCGCGTTCGGGCGCCGTGGCTTCCAGGGTGGCCCGCAGCCGGCGGATGACCTCGGCGCGCAGGTCTGCGGGACCGATGACGGTCACGTCAGGCCCGTAGCCGACGATCCAGTGGGCGAACCGCTCCACGTCGGAGAAGTCGACGCTCAGCAGGTCGGTGTCCGGCACCGGGTTCATGGGCAGGTCAGGACCCGGCGCCTCCGCCGGGCGGGCCCGGCGGCGCAGCGCGTGCCCGCACCCGCGCCGGACCCGCAGCAACGCGCTGCGGGTGTGCTCGGGCGGCTCCGTCGAGGAGATCATCGCCCGCAGGTCCACATCGGGGGGGACGGTGAACGCGCCGGGCGGGCCGACCGCACGCACTCCGCCGGTCACCCTGGAGAGCCGGAACACCCGTGGCGCGGCCCGCCGCAGGTCGTGCCCGACCAGGTACCAGCGGCCCCGCCAGGACAGCACCCCCCACGGCTGCACGTGCCGCTCGGTGTCCTCGGTCTGCCCGGGACGGCGGTAGGGGAAGCGCACCACCCGGCCGGCCTGGACGGCGGCGAGCGCCGCCTCGAAGGCCGGCTCGGCCGTGTCGACCCGCGGCTCGAAGCCCTCGAACCCGCCGGGCCCGAGCGCCGAGGAGGGTCCCGCCAGGAGATCGGCCCCGCCCAGCCCGGCGGGGCGCACCGGGGCACCGGCGGCTGCCAGTTTGCGCAGCGCGCTCGCGGCCGGGGCGGCGAGGGTCGCGCTCGACCACAGCGAGGCGGCCAGCGCGAGCGCCGCGAACTCGTCCGGGTCGAGGGAGATCTCCCCGAGCGCGTAGTCGCCGCGGCGGATGCGGTAGCCGAGCTCGTCGCTGAACGCCGAATCCTGGCCGGTCTCGACCGGGATGCCGAGCTCGCGCAGGTACTGCTTGTCGCGCTCGAACATGCGCCGGTAGGCCTCCTGCGCCTCCTCCGACTCCCCCGGGTCGTACCCCTCCACCATCTCCCCGATCTGGGACACGGTGAGGAACCGCGATGTCGCCATCAGGCACATCGTCAGGTTGAGCAGACGCTCCAGCCGTCGGCGGGACACATCGGATGAGGCTAGCCGCACTCGACGTCAACGTGGTAACCGCCCCGCCGCCGCCGCGGGGCGGCGAGGACCGTCGTGGCCCCGGCCAGGGCCTACCCTGCCGGGGCGGCGACGCGACGCGTCAGAGAGACCCGGCCCCCGGATCGGCCGTGCCCTGCGACGTGCCCTCTTCGGCGCCGGCCGGCACGACCTCGAGCAGGTCGACGATGAACACCAGCGAGTCATCAGCCATGATTGTCGGCGGCTGGCCGCCCATCGGCCCGTAGCCGAGCTCCGGCGGGATCACGATCAGCCGGCGGCCGCCCGCCTTCATCCCGTCGATGCCCTGACCGAAGCCGGGGACCGTCCGGAGCAGGGAGAAGGTGTCCGGGGCGCCCCGCTCCCAGCTCGAGTCGAACTCCTTGCCGGTCTTCCAGATGGTGCCGACGTACTGGATCTGGACGGTGCTCGTCGCGCTGGCCGCCGCGCCCTCACCGGTCACCAGATCCTGGGTGACCAGGTCGGTCGGGGCCAGGCCCTTGCCCGCCGCCGCTACGGGCTTCTGGGTGAGGTCCACGGCGTTCTCGACGGCCGGCGGGCCGCCCGCCCGCGCACCGGCGTCCTGCGCGGCGGACGGGACCGGCGCGGCGGCCGTCCCGTCGGGCGTGTCCGACGAGCTGCACGCGGCGAGCGGCACCAGCAGGACGGCGGGGAGGGCGAGGGCGGCCAGCCGGTGACGGCGGCGGGCGATGACACCACGAAGCGAAGAGATCACGGAAGCAAAGATCCTCTGGATACTGCGCGGCACCGCCGCCGCGGCACGCGGGGCCGCCGGCCGGCGCCACGCGCTCGAGCTGCCTGAACCTGTGGAGTCAGACTGTAGAGGACAGGCCTCCGCGCTTCGGCACGACACCGGCCGGCCGGGCCGGCGCGGCCTACATGCTCGCGATCAGCTTGTCGACGCGGTCGTCCACCGACCGGAACGGGTCCTTGCACAGCACCGTGCGCTGGGCCTGGTCGTTGAGCTTGAGGTGCACCCAGTCGACGGTGAAGTCGCGCCGCTTCTCCTGCGCCCGCTTGATGAACTCCCCGCGCAGCCGGGCCCGGGTGGTCTGCGGCGGCACCGACTTCGCCTCGAAGATGTCGAGGTCGCGGGTGACCCGCTCGACCAGGCCGGCCCGCTCCATCCGGTAGTAGAGCCCGCGGTCACGGTGGATGTCGTGGTACTTCAGGTCGAGCTCGGCCACCCGCGGCGACGCCAGCGACAGCCCGTGCTTGAGCCGGAAGCGGTCGATGAGGACGAACTTGGTGACCCAGTCGATCTCCCGGGCGACCAGCTCCAGGTCCTCGGTCTCGATCGCGAGCAGGGTGCGGCCCCACAGGTCGAGCACCCGCTTCGCCACGGCGTCCCCGCCGCGCCGCTCGACGAACTCGACCGCCTTCGAGTAGTACTCGCGCTGGATGTCCAGCGCGCTCACCTCACGGCCGTTCGCCAGCTTGATCCGACGCTGGCAGGTCATGTCGTGGGACACCTCGCGGATCGCCCGGATCGGGTTCTCCAGCGACATGTCGCGCAGGACGACCCCCGCCTCGATCATGCGGAGCACCAGGTCGGTGGAGCCCAGCTTGAGCAGCATCGTCGTCTCGCTCATGTTCGAGTCACCGACGATGACGTGCAGCCGGCGGAAGCGCTCGGCGTCCGCGTGCGGCTCGTCGCGGGTGTTGATGATCGGACGCGAGCGGGTCGTCGCCGACGACACCGACTCCCAGATGTGCTCGGCGCGCTGGGAGATGCAGTACACCGCCCCGCGCGGGGTCTGCAGGACCTTGCCCGCGCCGCACAGGATCTGCCGGCTGACCAGGAACGGGACCAGCACGTCCGCCAGGCGGCTGAACTCGCCGTGCCGCCCCACGAGGTAGTTCTCGTGGCAGCCGTAGCTGTTCCCCGCCGAGTCGGTGTTGTTCTTGAACAGGTGGATGTCCCCGGCGATGCCCTCTTCGCGCAGCCGGCGCTCCGCCTCGACGAGCAGGCCCTCGAGGATCCGCTCGCCCGCCTTGTCGTGCGTCACCAGATCGGGCACGGAGTCGCACTCGGGGGTGGCGTACTCCGGGTGGCTGCCGACGTCCAGGTAGAGCCGGGCGCCGTTCTTGAGGAACACGTTGCTGCTACGACCCCAGGACACGACGCGTCGGAACAGGTAACGGGCCACCTCGTCCGGCGACAGCCTTCGCTGCCCGCGGAACACGCAGGTGACGCCGTACTCGTTCTCCAGCCCGAAGATGCGGCGATCCACGAGACCGACCCTATGCTCGGAACCCGCCTTCGCGTGGGGAGACGCTCGGGCTGGTCTCAGCTGTGGCCTCCCGGGGGCGCACGACCAGCCCGGCGGCGACCGCGGCCGCCGCCGGCGCGGCGGTGGCTTCGCTCGGAACCGACGTCCCGGCCGGGATCGTCCCGGCGCCGCCCGCGCGCTCCCGGCCGAGCAGGATCAGGGCGATCCCGGCGACCACCCAGATCGCCAGGACGGCCGCCGCACGCCCGCCACCGGCGCCATCGAAGTACAGGGTGGACCGCAGCAGGGTCACCCCCGCTCCGGGCGGCAGCAGCTGACCCAGGCCGCCCCACGGCGTCGGCAGCATCTCCGGCGCCGACGACGCGCCGGAGAGGGCCGCACCGAGCACGGTCACGCCGACAGCCGCGACGAGCCCGCGCCCCCCGGCCACCGCGCCCAGCCCGAGGACGGGTGCCACCACGGCCCCGGCGACCATCGCCAGGACGACCACGCTGCCCCCGAACGTGTCGGGCAGCACGTCGAGACCCCCACCGAGGGCCAGGGTGCCGGCCACCCCGGCGGCCACCATGAAGCCGACGAGGCCACCGAGACGGGCCTGCCTCGTCCGGGCGGCGCGCGCCAGCAGCACGCCCGCCGCCGCCGCGATCAGCACCAGCGGCAGGTAGCCGGCGGACACCCCGCCACCCTGATGATCGGCGGAGGCGTTGGGGACGACGTCGACGACGGGGATCCGCAGATCGGGAAACGTCACCGACATTCCGCGGACCAGCGCCTCGGCCACGGCGGGGCTCGCCGCGGACGCGAGGCGCAGCGCGAGCCCGTCGTCGGTGATGACGAACGCGGCGTAAGCCTTCCGGTCGCGCAGCACCCGGTCGGCGGCGGCGGCGTCCGGGACGACACCGATGCGCAGGGCGCCCGGCGACATCCGTTCGACCGCCTCCGTGATGGCCTTCGCGCCCTGCGGCTGGCCGGCGACGACCACGGGAAGCCCACGGGGACGCACCGAGGTGACCGTGGAGCCGTAGAGACAGACGACGAGGCCGAGCAGGACGGACATCCCGACGACCGTCACCGCCGTGCGGCGCACAGGTCCGGCCGTGCGGCGCACAGGTCCGGTGGCGCGGCCCGCCGCGGCTCGGAGGCGGTGCCAGCGCCCGTGTTCCGCCGTCAGATCCATCGGCCCTCCACTACGATCACTGGGATCCGTCGCCATTCAGACACTGAAGGTGAGCGACGTGCAGCGTCGCTCAGATCACGGTGCGACGGCGCGGTGGCGGGCCGCAGGCGGCGTGTCCGGCCCAGACCACCCACCGCACCCGGCACCCGACACCCGGCACGCAGCACGCGGGTACCCGGAGGTGGCCCGACTCGTGAGCACCCGGCCCGGATGGTGATGGGACTGGTAATCCGGGGGAAAGATGGCGGCCATGACAGCCGAGACGAACGAGCAGCGAACCCGTCGCCTGCGGACCGACGTGTCCGCCCGCGGCCGTACCCCGGCGACGGTGATCGCACCCGCCGCCGACGACCCGCCCCGGGGCGGCGTCATCGTGATCCAGGACGCCCGCGGGATCACCCCCTACCTCCTGTCCGTCTGCGACGACCTCGCCGAGGCGGGCTACCTGACGATCGCGCCGCACCTCTACCACCGGGACGGCATCGCCGAGGTCGACCCGGCGGATTCGTGGGCCGGTGCGCTGCCGCAGATGGCGACGCTGACCGGCGCCGGGATCTCCGCCGACGTCGACGACTGCGTGGGGCACCTGGCCGACGCCGGGTTCGGGCCGGGGCAGACCGCGATCGTGGGCTTCTGCATGGGCGGCACCGTCGCGCTGTTCACCGCGACGCGGACGCCGCTGGCCGGGGCCGTGTCGTTCTACGGCGGAGCCGTCAGCTCGCCGGCATGGCCGGGCGTCCCGGCGCTGCTCGAGGTCGCGCCGTCGCTGCGCGGGCCCTGGCTGGGTCTCTACGGCGAGGAGGACACGATGATCCCCATGGCGGACGTCACCGGCCTGCGGGCCGCCGCCGCCCGTTCGGGGCAGCCGACGGAACTGGTCAGCTACCCGGGCGCCGGCCACGCCTTCCACAGCCACGACCGATCCGCCGTACACCGCCCCGGGCCGGCGGCCGACGCGTGGCAGCGCACCCTCGCCTTCCTCGACAGGCGCGTACGCCCGTCCTGACCCTGGTGGCCGCGGGGCCGATGTGAGCCGTCCGCGCCGTACCCGGACGGGCCGGGACACCTCGCAGGGAGGCCGCCCGCCGGGACGGCGCCCTCGGCGCGACAAGGGGAACGGCGTGTTCGGCGAGCCGGACGGAAAACTCGTTGGTGGCGCGCACGCGGGCGGTGTAACGTCCCGCCGACACGAACGGATCAGCCCGAGTCGGCCTGGGAACGGAGCCGCCGGGCCGCCGAGATCACGCAGGAGGTGGGCCATGGCCGCGCAGACGGTGTTTGCCCAGGACGCACTGCTCCGCCGCCTCCACCGGGCCACCGACTGACGTCGCCCACCCCACCACCCGGTTTCGGCCGCGTGGTCTCCTCGCACGCCATGGGTGGCGCGCGTCCAGTGGGGCCCCCGTTCCAAGGGTCTCGACGTTGTCTTCTCAACACTTGTCACGTTCTCCGCGGGTCCAGTCGGGCCGGCGATCCCCGTCCTTCGACCCGCCACCGCCCGACACCGCGGCTCCCCCTACTCCCACGGCGCCCTCGCCGGGGAGGACCGGCACGACCGGTTCCGATCTGGTCCGTCATGGCTGGACCGACGGCGACGAGGCGGGGTTCGCGCCCCGCCGCGACGCCGGGTTGGCACCCGCACGGGTCCTCCGGCGCGACCGGGGACGCTGCGAGCTGATCACCGAGCACGGCCCGGTGAGTGCCGAGATCGGTCGTGCACTTCCCGCCGGGTCGGATCTGTCGCCGTGCACGGGCGACTGGGTGGCCGTCGGAGCCTCCGTGCCCACGCCGTCCATTCCGAGCACCGGAGCAGCGCATCTGGTGGTCGCCGAGCTGCTGCCGCGACGCAGCGCTCTCGTCCGCTCCTCGGCCTCGCGCAGGTCCGACGGGCAGGTGCTCGCGGCGAACATCGACCTCGTGGTGATCGTCGCCGCGCTCTCGGCCGCGCCTGATCTCGCCCGGCTCGAACGGCTGCTCGCACTAGCCTGGGAGAGTGGCGCCCAGCCGCTGATCGTCCTGACCAAGGCCGACCTGGTGCCACGCGAGGACACGGAAAGACTCGGCCCGTCCACGCTCGACGCGGTGGCCGCCGCCGCGCCCGGAACCGACATCCTCACCGTCTGCGCGCTGGACGGCACCGGCATGGACGCACTGCGCGCCGCACTCGCCGGGACGTCGCCGCCCGGCCGATCGGCGGTGCTGGTCGGGCCCTCCGGCGTCGGCAAATCAACGCTGGTCAACGCTCTGCTCGGCGAGGAGCGGCTGGCGGTGGGGCGAGTCCGCGCCGCAGACGGGAAGGGGCGGCACACAACCGTCAGACGGGAGCTGATCGCGCTGTCCTCCGGCGGAATTCTGATCGACACGCCCGGGATCCGCGGCGTGGGCCTGTGGGATGCCGAGCAGGGGCTCGACGCGACCTTCACGGAGATCGCCGATCTCGCCGTGGCCTGCCGGTACGCGGACTGCGCGCACGACACGGAACCCGGCTGCGCGGTGCTCGCCGCGGTCGAGAACGGCTCGTTGCCCGAGCGGCGGCTGCGGAGCTACCGCAAACTGCGGCGCGAGAACGCCTGGATCCAGTCACGCGGGGACGCCCGCCTGGCCGCGGAAGAGCGGGCGCGCTGGAAGGCCATCCGCAGGGAACAGCGGCGCCTCTACACCGGCCGCGAGCGGCAGGGGCGCCAGCGATGACCGGGCGAGGCGAAGCGGGCCGGTCAGACGGAACGGACGGAACGGACACCGCGCGTGAGATCACTCGGGTGTTCTGGGTGCTGCACGAAGGACTGCCGCGCCAGTCCGCCGGGTCGGACGCAACGACACGCCGGCTGCTGGAACTGGCCGGCCTGCTGCCCGACCGGCCCCGCGCCCTCGACATCGGATGCGGTCCGGGGCGCGCGTCACTGGTGCTCGCGCGGGTCGCCCGCGCGGACGTCACCGCGGTCGACCTGCACCACCCTTTCCTGGCGGAGCTGCGACACTCGGCCGCGGCGTCGGGGCTGGGCGGGTGGATCCGTCCCGTACTCGCGTCGATGACCGATCTGCCATGCCCGGACGGCGCCTTCGACCTCGTCTGGGCGGAGGGCTCGGCGTACATCATGGGCTTCGCCGCCGCACTGCGGGCGTGGCGGCGGTTACTGGCTCCGGCCGGGGTGCTCGTGGTGTCCGAGCCGGTCTGGACGGTCGATGATCCTGCGCCGCCGGCGAGGGCGTTCTGGGACGCGGTCTACCCGCTGCGAACGGTCGCGGCGACGGCGGACGTGGCCCGCGCCGCGGGCTACGAGGTGGTGGCGACATTCCAGCAGCCGGACAGCGACTGGTGGGCGGAGTACTACGACCCGCTGAGCGCCCGCCTCGATCAGGCGGAGCGGACCGGTCTCGGGACGGCGGCCGGCCGAGCCGCGCTGGACTCGTGTCGGGCCGAGATCACGCTTCGGCGGACCCACGGAGCCGACTACGGCTATATGGGTTTCGTCCTGCGCCCGCGCCGGCCGCCGGGGGCCGACGATCCGTGGCCTCTCGATGGGACTCAGTGCCCCTGGGAGGCCACGGATCGAACCCGGGAGACCCGGAAAGGACGACGGACGAGGGGACCTCCCGACACCCGCGCGTCAGGACGCGGGCGGGGCGGTCTCCTCGAGCAGTCCGTCGAGCTGGCTGCCGACGATCCGCTTGAACAACCGCCGGGAGCGCTTCCGGTCGAGCATCGCGACCTCGAGGTTCCCGGCCGTCAGCGTGCGCTCCCCGTTCTGCGCCCCGGGCGGCGCGCCGGCGGTGAGCGCGTCCACCGCCACGCGCAGCGCGGTGGCGAGCGGCTGGCCCTCCGTGTGGTGCTCCCGCAGGGAGGTCAGCACCTGCTCGGACTGACCGCCGATCGCGATGAAGCCACGCTCGTCGGCGATCGAGCCGTCGTAGGTGAGACGGAAGATCTGGTCATCCGCGGCGGTGTGCCCCACCTCGGCGACGACGATCTCCACCTCGTAGGGCTTGATGCTCTCGGTGAAGATCGCGCCGAGGGTCTGCGCGTAGGCGTTCGCGAGCGCCCGGCTCGTGACATCCCGCCGGTCGTACATGTAGCCGCGGGTGTCCATGATCCGGATGCCGGCCGTGCGGAGGTTCTCGAACTCGTTGTACTTCCCCACCGCGGCGAAGCCGATGCGGTCGTACATCTCGCTGATCTTGTGCAGGGTCGTCGACGGGTTCTCGGCGACGAACAGGATGCCGTCGACGTAGGTGAGGACGACCACGCTCCGGCCGCGCGCGATGCCCTTGCGCGCGTACTCGGACTTGTCCCGGACCTGCTGTTCGGGACTTGCGTAGCCGAACGGCATGGTCACGTCAGCCTCCTGAGTTCTGCGCGCGGTCGGCGATGATCAAGTCGACCACCGGGCCGACCTCGTCATCGGTGAGGCGACGGTATCCGTCGGCGGTCACCGAGGCGACGATCGGATACAGCTTGCGGATGAGGTCCGGCCCACCGGTCGCCGAGTCGTCGTCGGCGGCGTCGTAGAGAGCCTCGACGCTGATCCGGATCGCGTCGTCCTGGCTGTGGTTGGCCCGATAGCGCTTCTTCAGCGAGCCGCGGGCGAAGACCGAGCCCGACCCGATCGACTCGTAGGTGCGCTCCTCGGACTTCGCCGCGGCGATGTCGTAGGAGAAGATCCGCCCCTCGCCGGTCTCGGTGTCGAAGCCGGCGAACAGCGGGATGACCGCGAGGCCCTGCATCGCCATGCCCAGGTTCCCCTTGACCATGAACGCGAGCCGGTTGGCCTTCGCGTCCAGGCTCAGCGTGGAGCCCTCGATCTTCTCGTAGTGCTCGAGCTCGACCTGGAACAGACGGATCAGCTCGGCGCCCACACCGGCCGTGCCGGCGTAGCCGACGCAGGAGAACTCGTCCGCGTGGTGGACCTTCTCGACGTCACGCTGGGCGATCATGTGCCCCTGCGTCGCGCGGCGGTCGCCGGCCATGATCACGCCACCGGGGAACGTCACGGCCACGATGGTGGTGCCGTGAGCCGCATCGGTCACCGGAGCGGGCAGCGGGCCCCGGGCGCCCGGAAGCAGGTCCGGAGCCGCGACGGACAGGAAATCGGTGAACGACGACGTTCCCGGTGTCATGAACACAGCCGGTAGACGCCCGGCGACACCCGTTGGATCGGGCACGCATCCCCCTTCAGATAGTCGATCGTGAGCCGGCGGCCCAGGATGGTCCGAGGCGGCCCAGCCCAAGGCTCCGGGTGATGCACAACATGCCACGTGCCAGGCCGGCAGGGTGGCCGTGGTCCCGCTCCGTCCCAGTCGCGGTCCCAAATCGCGTGGTCCCAGGCCGCGGTCCCGGGCGCGCCGCCGCGGTGGCACTCGGCGGCCTCAGCGGGCCTGCGCGCCCCTCGGTAGGCCCTGCCCCCCCAGGCGCCGACCTCGCTCGCAGCGGGAGACACCAGGACAGCTGAGCGATCCACGTGCCGACGCGCACACACGACGTCCACCGCCATCGGGCACACCCTAGGCATCGGGCACACCCCGGGCGCGGGCATCGCGATCCAGGGCACGGCCCCGGGACGCGTCGGGCAGCGGGGCCTCCCGCGGCACCGGTCGCCGCGTTGACTCCCCCGGCGACCGGCCGAACGGGCGCATGTGGCTCGTCCGGCCGAACCGGCCGCGGGGAGTCAGACCCTACTGACCGCCCTTCTGGACGTATCCCTTCACGAACTCCTCGGCGTTCTCCTCGAGAACGTCGTCGATTTCGTCGAGCAGGGAGTCGACGTCCTCAGAGAGCTTCTCGTGCCTTTCCTTGAGATCCGAGGCGCCCGATTCCTCAACCTCGGCCTCGGCGGTCTCGTCATCACGGCGGCCGGTGCGCTGCTGCCCGCCACCGGTGTCCCTCTGGGCCATGGGAGCCTCCTTCGATCGCCTGGGGCGACACTATCCCGCTCCGCCGACTGCTTCCGGTGGATCGGTACGAGGTCCACTCCATCACGAACACCCGGCGACGTCGCCTCGTCCGCCGAGGGCGCAAAATGTGCTGGTCGATGGTGGTGCCACCGGCGCGCCGAGACTTCGCGTCGGTACGGCGCGAAGTCTCGGGAAGACCACCGCGAGACCCCACCGGCTGTCAGTTACCCGACAGGGCGTCCACCAGGTCGGCGGCGGTGGGGCAGCGGGCGAGCAGCTCGCCCACGTGCGCCTTGGTGCCACGCAGCGGCTCAAGGGTCGGCACCCGCTGCAGCGAGTCCCGCCCGATGTCGAAGATGACCGAGTCCCAGGACGCGGCCGCCACCTGCTGCGGGTAGAGCTCCAGGCAACGCCCCCGGAAGTACGCCCTGGTGTCCTCCGGAGGCTCCGTCATCGCCCTGGTGACCTCTTCCTCGCTCAGGAGGAGGTCGAAGCGGCCCCGGGCCACCAGGCGGTTGTAGAGGCCCTTCTCCGGCCGCACGTCGTGGTACTGGAGGTCGACGAGCTGCAGCCGCGGCGAGTCCCACGCCAGGGCGTCACGGGAGCGGTAGCCCTCGATGATCGACAGCTTGGCCACCCAGTCGAGCTCCCGCAAGCAGGTCATCGGGTCGACCTCGAGGCGACCGAGCACCGACTCCCACCGGGAGAGCACGTCGGCCGTCTGCGGGTCGACGTCCGTGCCGAGCCTGTCCTCGACGAACTTGCGGGCCTGCTCGAAGTACTCCATCTGGAGCTGCACGGCGGTCATCTTCCGACCGTCGCGCAGGGTGAGCAGATACCGCAGCGAGGGGTCGTGGGAGATCGCCCGCAGCGTCGCGACCGGCGCGTCCACCGACAGGTCGACCTGGAGCCAGCCCTCCTCGATCATGGCCAGGACGAGCGAGGTCATCCCCACCTTGAGGTAGGTGGCGATCTCGCTCATGTTGGCGTCACCGATGATCACGTGCAGACGCCGGTACTTCTCCGGGTCGGCGTGGGGCTCGTCCCGGGTGTTGATGATGGGGCGCTTGAGGGTGGTCTCCAGTCCGACCTCGACCTCGAAGAAGTCCGAGCGCTGGCTGATCTGGAACCCGGACTCACGCCCGTCCACGCCGATGCCGACCCGGCCGGCGCCGCATATCACCTGGCGGGAGACGAAGAACGGCGTCAGGTGCCGCACGATCTCCCCGAACGGGGTCGCCCGCGCCATGAGGTAGTTCTCATGGCAGCCGTAGGAGACACCCTTGTTGTCGGTGTTGTTCTTGTACAGGTGCACGGGCATCGTGCCGGGGACAGTCAGCGCACGGCGGGCTGCCTCTGCCATCACCCGCTCCCCCGCCTTGTCCCAGAGGACGATGTCGCGCGGGTTCGTCACCTCGGGGGTCGAGAACTCGGGGTGCGCATGATCGACGTAGAAGCGCGCGCCGTTGGTCAGGATGACGTTGGCCAGCCCGAGGTCGTCCTCGTTCGCGGGCGCGCCAGGATCGACCACCGGCTCTCTGGGCAGCTCGAAGCCGCGGGCGTCTCGCAGGGGGGACTCCTCCTCGAAGTCCCACCGAGCTCGACTGCCCCCGGTGGCGGCCCTGTTGGCGTAAGAGTTCACGACCAACGACGAAGCCAGCATCTGGTTTGTGTTGGGTTGACCGGGCACGGACACGCCGTATTCGGTCTCGGTCCCCATGATCCGGCGCACGCTCACTCTGCAAGCGTAGGTGCTGGCGGGCCGCCGGGTTGGCCGGACGCCGCCCTTGGTCGTTCCGAACCTCTTGCCAGGAAGCTTCGGGAACGCCCGGAGACCTCCCCCGCCACGCCGACAGCCCCGCGGGTGCCGGCATTCGGGTGATCGGCGACGTGGCAGCCCGTCAGCCTGTTCGACGGCCACTGGGCTGCGTGTCCGTCTTCTCACAGCGACGGCAGGAGACCACCACAAGCCCGTTTTGAAGATCAAAATGGTCAAGGATGGGCGTCAACATCGTTGACTATCTTGGGCAGTGCGACGCCCGACGGCACGGCCACTCAACCGGCCACTCGACCGGCGGCTCCAGCCGGCGGGCACGGCTCGCGGACCGGCTGGCGGGCAGCCGGTGGGCACGGCCGGGGTTCACCGGGCCCGCGAAACCACGACGCGGCGGCCGCCTCGTCAACGAGACGGCCGCCGCGTGGCGACCACGGCGGGCGGCTGGCCCCCGCCCCGCGAACGACCTAGAGGTACTGGCCGGTGTTCGCGATGGTGTCGATCGACCGCCCGGCCTCGGTGCCCTTGGTTCCGGTGACGAGCGTGCGGATGTAGACGATCCGCTCACCCTTCTTGCCGGAGATCCGGGCCCAGTCGTCCGGGTTCGTGGTGTTCGGCAGGTCCTCGTTCTCCTTGAACTCGTCCAGGCACGCCGACAGCAGGTGCTGCATGCGCAGACCGCGGACTTTGCTCTCGATGAGGTCCTTCACCGCCATCTTCTTCGCCCGGGCCACGATGTTCTCGATCATCGCGCCCGAGTTGAAGTCCTTGAAGTACAGGACCTCCTTGTCACCGTTGGCGTAGGTGACCTCGAGGAAGCGGTTCTCCTCGCTCTCGGCGTACATCCGCTCGACGACCCGCTGGATCATGCCCTGGCAGGTCGCCTCCCGGTTGCCTCCGTGCTCGGCGAGGTCGTCGGCGTGCAGCGGGAGCTCGGGAATGACGTACTTGGCGAAGATGTCCTTGGCCGCTTCGGCGTCCGGACGCTCGACCTTGATCTTCACGTCGAGCCGGCCCGGCCGCAGGATCGCCGGGTCGATCATGTCCTCTCGGTTGGACGCGCCGATCACGATGACGTTCTCGAGCTGCTCGACGCCGTCGATCTCGCTGAGCAGCTGCGGGACGATCGTGTTCTCCACGTCCGAGGAGACACCCGAGCCACGGGTCCGGAAGATCGAGTCCATCTCGTCGAAGAACACGATCACCGGCATGCCCTCGGACGCCTTCTCGCGCGCCCGCTGGAACACCAGCCGGATCTGCCGCTCGGTCTCGCCTACGTACTTGTTGAGCAGCTCCGGGCCCTTGATGTTGAGGAAGAAGGCCCGGCCGGAGCCCTGGCCTGTCTGTGCCTCGACCTTCTTGGCCAGGGAGTTCGCCACGGCCTTGGCGATCAGCGTCTTGCCGCAGCCGGGCGGGCCGTAGAGCAGCACGCCCTTCGGTGGCTTGAGCTTGTGCTCCAGGAACAGTTCCTTGTAGAGGAACGGCAGCTCGACCGCGTCGCGGATCGACTCGATCTGGCCCTTCAGGCCGCCGATCTGCTCGTAGCCGATGTCTGGGACCTCTTCGAGGACCAACTCCTCGACCTCGGACTTGGGGATCCGCTCGAAGGCGTACCCCGACCGTGGCTCGATGAGGAGCGAGTCGCCGGCTCGGATCGGGCCGTCGAGGAGTGGCTGGGCCAGCATGACGACCCGTTCCTCGTCGGTGTGACCGATCACCAGTGCCCGGTCACCGCTCTCGAGGACCTCCTTGAGCAGGACGATCTCGCCCTGCCGCTCGAACGCGCGAACCTCCACGACGTTGAGCGCCTCGTTGAGCATGACCTCCTGACCGGGCTGCAGGACGTCGGCTTCGACGTTCGGCGACACCGTCACGCGGAGCTTTCTGCCCTGCGTGAACACGTCGACCGTGCCGTCGTCGTAGCCACGGATGAAGACGCCGTACCCGCTCGGCGGTTGCGCGAGCCGGTCGACCTCCTCCTTCAACGAGATGATCTGGTCACGTGCCTCCCGAAGGGTGGCGACGAGCTTGTCGTTCTGCCCAGTGGCGGTCTGTAGCTCCACCTGTGCCTGGGCTAGTCGCTCCTCCAGGACACGTACCTGTCGGGGCGATTCGGACAGCCTCCGTCGCAGCATGGCCACTTCTTCCTCCAGGAAGGTGACCTGAGTCGTGAGTTCGTGTACTTCCTTCTCGTACGCCGACCGTTGAGAATCGGCGTCACCAGGACGACCCGTGCTCCCACCGGAGCCAGAGCCCGAACGGGGACCGGACACCGCGCCTCCACCTCCCCCGTGCTGACCGGGACGCACCCACACTACCGTTGTGACCGCCGCTGGCAGGCCGGTCGCGCGAGGACGACCCAGGTTTGCCGTAAACAGCGGGTTACGGTGCCATGGTGACAGAAGATCGGAGCCCTGTGGCAACACCAACGAAGCCGGGCGATTCGCCCGGACTCCGGGTCCGCATCGACCAGGACTCCTGCACCGGCGACGGTCTGTGCGTCCAGTATGCACCCTCGGTGTTCGAGTTCGACATCGACGGGCTCGCCTACGTGAAGAACTCCGACGGTGAGCTTCAGACCACACCGGGGACCCACGTGCCGGTTCCACTGCCGCTGCTCACCGAGATCCGCGACGCCGCCGAGCAGTGCCCCGGCACCTGCATCTACGTCGAGCACCCGGACGGGACGCTGGAGGTCGGCGGCCCACAGGAGTGAGAACCACCCACCCCGGTGCCCCCGCCGTGCCCCCACCCGTGGGGTCCGGCGCCCGTGGGGTCCGGCGCCCGTGGGGTCCGGCGCCCGGGCCCGCCGCGCGGGCGCCGTCCTGCCCCGGGTGGGGCGGGCCCGCCCCACAGCGGTGGAGGCCACCCGGCACGGCCGGGGAGCCGCTGGCGGGCTCGCCTGAGCGGGCGCCCCCGCGGATCGCCCGGCCGCGACCGGCATCGCGTCAGCCGTCGGAGCCGGCGTCGACTCGAGGCTCCGGCTCGGCCTGAAGCTCCGGCTCGACCTGAAGCTCCGGCTCGGCCTGAGGCTCCGCGATGACCTGGCGATCGGGCTGGCCGTACAGGCCCGGCAAGCTGCCCGCTCCCGCCGGCTGACCCTGCTCGGCCGGGCGGTCGGCGGATGCCGGCTCCGGAGCGGTCGCCGGCTCCGGATAGGAGCCCTTGGCCGGGCGCCGCCGCCTCGGTGGAGCAGTGACGCCGTCCGCCAGCCGGCGCGCTGTCACCAGGAAACCGGTGTGCCCGACCATGCGGTGACCGGGGCGCACGGCGAGGCCCTCGACGTGCCAGTCGCGCATCATCGTCTCCCACGCCGCGGGCTCCGCGAAGCAGCCGAACTCGCGCAGCGCCTCGACCGTCCGGGAGAGCTGGGTGGTCGTCGCGACGTACGCGCACAGCACGCCGCCGGGGACGAGCGCCGCTGCGGCCGCGGGCAGCACGTCCCACGGGGCGAGCATGTCGAGGATCACCCGGTCCATGCCCCGCTCGGCCGACTCGGCCAGATCACCGACGTGCAGTGTGTGAGCCGGATGTGGTCCGCCGAAAAAGGTCTCGATGTTGCGCCGGGCGACCTCCGCGAAGTCGGGACGCCGCTCGTAGGAGACCAGCCGGCCGCCGTCGCCCACGGCCCGCAGCAGGGCGCAGGACAGCGCGCCGGAACCGGCACCGGCTTCCAGCACCTGCGCGCCGGGGAAGACGTCGGCGTACATGACGATCTGCGCCGCGTCCTTCGGGTAGACGACGGTCGCGCCGCGTGGCATCGACAGCACGAAGTCGGCCAGCAGCGGCCGCAGTGCCAGGTAGTCGGTGCCACCGGTGCTGCTCACGACGACGCCTTCGGGCCGGCCGAGCAGGTCGTCGTGCGGAATCGCCCCCCGGTGGGTGTGGAACTGCCGGCCCGGCTCGAGGACGACCGTGTGCCGCCGGCCCTTGGGGTCGGTCAGCTGGACGCGGTCGCCCTTGGTGAACGTCCCGCGGCGCCGCGCCGCGCCGGTCGGCCGCGGCACCTCGGGCATCTCCGGTGCCTCGGGCATCTCCGGTGCCTCGGGCATCTCCGGTGCCTCGGGGTCCGCAGGGTCCGGCAGGGGCGGAAGCTCCGCGGGGTCCGGCAGGGGCGGGCGGGACGCGACCGCGTCCGGCGTGGTCGGGTCAGTACTGATCTCGTCGTCCTCTCGGCGCGCGCCCCGAGGCCGGTCCACGGCCGGCGCGCGCCCTGTCCGCTGGAAGCTGGTCGCACGGGGGCGTGCGGGTGACGCGTGCCGGGTGCGTCAGGGCCGGGCCGGGCCCGGCGGCCGTCAGCGGCGGACGAACGTCACCGATGGGAGACCATACGGGCCGCGGCCGCCGGGTCGATCCTGGCCACGAGATCGACCATGGCCAGCACGCCGACCGGCCGGCCGCGCTGGACCACGAGGTACTCCGCGGCGGGGGCCCGCTGGACGGCCGCGAGCAGGTCCTCGCCCTCGAGCTCGGCCTGCAGGGTCATCCCCGGGCCGATGCTCCGGCTGACCTCGTCCACCGCCATCCACGGCCGGCGGTGCTCCGGCAGGGCGTCGACGGAGGCGCCGTTCATGATCTTGACAGGGGTGCCGTCCCGGTCGATCACCGCGACGGCCGTGGCGCCCACCTCCTGGGCCCGGCGCAGCGCCTCACCAAGCGGGACCGCAGCCTCCACCGGCAGCGTACGGCGGGCGAGTCGGCCCGCCGACAGCCCGGGCAGCCGCTCGCGGACCTTGGCCGACCGCAGCGACTGGTACGCCCCGAACGCCACGAAACCGGCCAGGACGTACCAGTAGAGCGCAGCGAAGCCGCCGCCGGAGCCCGCCTTCGCACCCGCGACCGCCATCCCGCCGGCCACGACGAAGCCGCCGTAGGCGCCGGCCCGCAGCCCGCGCAGCTTGTCGTGCCCGATGGCCCACACCGCCGCGACGACGACCCGCCCGCCGTCGAGGGGCAGGCCCGGCGCCAGGTTGAGCACGAACAGCGCGACGTTGGTCAAGCCGATGAAGAAGAGCACTGTCCCGACGCTGCCGTGATCCGGCACGGCCAGCAGGCCGAGGAAGCACAGCCCCCCGATCACGCCGTTGACGGCGGGCCCGACGAAGGCGATCAGGAACTCGCGGCCGGCGGTGGCCGGCTCGGGTTCGAACTCGGTGAAACCGGCGAAGCCGTGCAGGGTCACCGACCGGACGTGCAGCCCGAACCGCTGCGCGGTCAGCGCGTGCCCGATCTCGTGCGCGAGCAGCGACAGGAGGAACCCCGCCGAGACGAGCAGGGACAGTACGAGCACATGCCCGTCGGTCGCGGCGATCGTCAGATGGCCCCGGATCGGGTCGATGAGCAGGGACGCGATCAGCGCCGCGAAGACCACGGCCAGCGGTGAGACGAAGATCGGGGCACCGCGGACGTGCCCGACCCGCATACCCGGCGGACGCGGCGCCGGCCGCCGCTCCGGCGGCTCCGTTCCACCGGAGACGCCGTGCCGCGCCGCGCCGGGCTGGTCCTCCATAGGTGTAGATGCTACGGACCATCCTCCGTGGTGTCCGCCGCGGATAGCGCTCCCGCTACGGATTGCGCTGTCCTGGGCCAGCCCCGCCTCCGGCTACCGCCCCCTGCCCGGTCTCCCGCCGAACCGCCGCCCCGCGGCGCGGGAGGCACATCGGGACACCGTGGGTGCCCCGAGGCGGGCGCCGATCGTGTCGGTGGCGGGTTCTAGGGTCGACGCCATGACCACAACGCCTGCCCAGGCCCCGGGCTCGGCCGCCGAAGGTTGCCCGACCGGGCCGGTCCAGGTCGGGCCCGGCTGGCATGAGGGCCGCGACCCCGCGGCGGCTCCGGCCGCGCCGCCACAGGCCGCGCTGCCACAGGCCGCGCCGCCACAGGCGCCACCGATAACGGCGTCGTTATCCCCCTCCCGGGCCGCCGACTTCGTCAACTGCCCGCTGCGCTACCGCTTCCGCGTGGTCGACCGGCTGCCGGAGGCGCCGAGCGAGGCGGCGACGCGGGGCACGGTGGTGCACGGCGTGCTCGAGCGGCTGTTCGACCTGCCCGCCCCGGGCCGGACCCAGCCAGCCGCGGCCGAGCTCGTCGAGCCGGTCTGGGCCGACCTGCTCGCCCGCGACCCGGCGCTCGGTGGCCTGTTCGACGACGACGGCGCCCTGCGCTCCTGGCTGGACAGCGCGCGTGACCTTCTCGCCGGCTACTTCACCCTCGAGGACCCGACCAGGCTGGCCCCGGCCGCCCGGGAGCTCTACGTCGAGCATGTCCTGGCCTCCGGGCTGCGGCTGCGCGGCTACGTGGACCGCCTCGACTCGGCCGAGACCCCCCAGGGCACCGCGCTGCGCGTCATCGACTACAAGACGGGCCGCTCCCCCGGCCCGGCGTTCGAGGGCGCGGCCATGTTCCAGATGCGGTTCTACGCGCTCGTGCTGTGGCGTTCGCGTGGCGTCATCCCGCGCGAGCTCCGGCTGTATTACCTGAGTGACCGAACCTGGCTGCGTGCCACGCCGGAGGAGTCGGAGCTGCGCGCCACCGAGCGCCGGATCGAGGCGCTGTGGGCGGCCATCGCCCGGGCGCACCGGACGGGCGACTGGCGGGCCACGCCGGGCCGGCTGTGTGACTGGTGCGATCACAAGTCGAGGTGCCCGGCATTCGGCGGAACCCCTCCCCCGCTGCCGGAGAACCGCACGGAGCTGCCCGTCGACGACGCCGCCCCCACCGTCTGCGAGGCGGACGGCTGAGCCGCCCGACCGTCCATCGAATCGCGGCGCATGGTTCCCGACCTGGCCACCGGCAACGTGGCGCACCAGACGTGGGGGTACCCGTTCGGGTACCCGAGGGCACCTTCGGACGGCGGCCCCGCGGGTGGGCCCGGCATCGGCGTGCCCGGGCGGTCACCGGTAGGGAAGATCCGGCGTCCCGGGTGGTGTCGGGGGCGGTTACCGTCGGCGGCGGACGTGGGCGGCGGGAGGATGCGGATCACCTCTCCGGCGTTGTCCCTTCGGGGCCTGGATCCCGGCGCTCCGCGGGAGCCGGCCGCCGATCGGTGAGGTAGTTCGCGACAGTTGGAGGAACGCATGGCCCGACGCACCGCATCGGACCGCGACGGTGCCCGCGGCGGTCCACGGCACGGCCGGGGGTCCGCCGCGCGGGCCTCCAGACTCACCAAGGTCTACGGCTCGGGTGACACCGCCGTCACCGCGCTGCGGGGCATCGACCTGACCTTCCCCTACGGCCGGTTCACCGCGATCATGGGCCCCTCCGGCTCAGGCAAGTCGACCCTGATGCACTGCCTCGCCGGGCTGGACCCCGCGACCACGGGGCGGGTATTCATCGGCGACGTCGACCTGTCCCGGCTCAACGACCGGCAGCTCACCCAGCTCCGCCGGGACCGGATCGGCTTCATCTTCCAGCAGTTCAACCTGCTGCCGACGCTCACCGCGGCCGAGAACATCACGCTGCCGCTGAACATCGCCGGCCGCAAGCCCGACCAGAAGTGGATGCGGATGGTCGTCGACGCCGTGGGCCTCGCGCCCCGGCTGAACCACCGCCCGCCCGAGTTGTCCGGCGGCCAGCAGCAGCGGGTCGCCTGTGCCCGGGCCCTGGTCACCCGCCCGGAGATCGTCTTCGCCGACGAGCCGACCGGGAACCTCGACTCGCGGTCGGGCGCGGAGGTGCTGTCGTTCCTGCGCGACTCGGTCCGCGAGCTGGGCCAGACCATCGTGATGGTCACCCACGATCCGACGGCCGCCTCGTACTCCGACGAGGTGATCTTCCTCGCCGACGGCCGGTTGGTCGACGCGATGGCCGAGCCCACACCGGACGCCGTCCTGGACCGGATGAAGAACCTGGACGCGCTCGTGCGCGGCAAGGCCGTACCGGAGCCCGAAGCGGACTACGACGACCTGCCGCCGGAGCCGCCCGAGCCGCGCGGCCCCGAGTACGACGACCGCGGCTACGCCACCGGCGGCTACCCGACGGGCGGCTACCCGGCCGACCACTACCCACCGGCCGAATACCACAACGAGGACTACGCCGGGCCGACAGACGATCACCAGTCCACGGGCTACGGCGCGGGGGGCTACCCGGGCGGCGGGCCGCACACCGGGGAGTACCCGAGCCCCGGGCCGTACCGGGGCGACCCCCGCACCGGTGGCTACGCCAGCCACTTCGAGGCCGGCCAGTCCGATACCGGCCGGTTTGACGCCAGCCAGATCGACGCCCGCGGCCGGTACACGGATCCGGCGGACACCGGCCCGTTCGGCCATGACCGGTACGGCTCCGCCGGGCAGCACACGGGCACTCGCGGCCACGGAGGCGGGTACCGGGCTCCGGACGACCACGACCGCTCGCCCTACGACGCGTCCAGGCACGGTGGCACCCGGAGCTACGAGCGGGGCTACGAGCGGGGCGCGGGCCGGGCGAATCCGACCGGGTGGGCCTGACGGATGCTGCGCGCCACACTGCGGAGCCTGCTGGCCCGCAAGGTACGGCTTGTCCTGTCCGCGCTCGCGGTCGTCGTGGGTGTCAGCTTCGTCACCGGCACCCTGGTCCTCACCGACACGCTGAACCGGACGTTCGACACCCTGTTCACCGACATCAACAAGAACGTCAGCGTCTCCGTGCGGACTGTCAACGCGGTCGGCACGGGCGACCAGGCCGACCGGCTGCCGGTGCCCGCCACGCTGGTCCCCATCGTCGCCAAGGTGGACGGAGTCACCGCGGCGACCGGGACGGTCCGGGGCCAGGCGGTCCTGATCGACCCCGCGTCGGGCGACCCGCTCAACAGCGGCGGCGCACCGGGCATCGGAACGAACTGGACCGGCGGCACCGCGACGGGGTCGGAGGAGATCGCCGACGGCCGGCCACCGAACGGCCAGGAGATCGCGGTCGACAAGTCGACCGCGGACAAACACCACCTCACGCTCGGCCAGCGGATCTCGGTGCAGACCCGCCTCCAGCCCGAGGAGTTCACCCTCGTCGGCACCTTCCGCATCGGCGGGCAGGACAGCCTCGGCGGCGCCGCCGTCACCACGTTCGACACGGCGACGGCGCAGCGGCTGCTGCTCGCGCCCGACCAGTTCACCTCGATCAGCCTCGCCGCCGCCCACGGCGTCTCGCAGGAGCAGCTGCGGGACAGGGTCGCCGCGGTGCTCCCCACCGGGGTCGAGGCGATCACCGGCACCCAGCTCGCCGAGGAGAGCGCGAGCGCGATCCAGGACGCCGTCAGCGGGTTCTCGACCTTCCTGCTGGTCTTCGCCGGCATCGCGGTGTTCGTCGGTGCCTTCATCATCTTCAACACGTTCACGATGTTGGTCGCGCAACGCGTCCGTGAGCTGGCGCTGCTGCGCGCGATCGGCGCGAGCCGGGCCCAGGTGCAGCTCTCGGTCCAGGTCGAGGCCCTGATCGTCGGCTTCATCGGCGCCACGGTCGGTCTCGCCCTGGGCGCCCTACTGGCGATGGGGCTGCGGGCGGCCGTCGGCGCGTTCGGGATCTCGCTGCCGTCCGGCCCGCTGGTCTTCCAGCCTCGGACCTTCCTGCTCGCCTACGGCATCGGCCTGGTCATCACCAGTTTCGCGGCGTTCGTGCCGGCCCGCAAGGCGGCGTCGGTGCCGCCGGTGGCGGCGATGCGCGAGACGTACGTGCTGCCCGCCAGGTCGCTGCGCACCCGGGCGTTCGGCGGCGGCGCGCTGACCGTGCTGGGAGTGATCTGCCTGGTGGCGGGCCTGGCCCGCGGGGAGAATCCGAACGCGAGCATGGTCGGCGCCGGCGCGGCGTTCGTCTTCCTCGGCATCGCCACCCTCTCGCCGCTGCTGGCCCCGCCGATCACCCAGGTCGTGGGGATTCCGCTGCGCGCGATGTTCGGGACGACCGGCCGGCTCGGCCAGGAGAACGCCATCCGCAACCCGCGGCGCACCGCCTCCACCGCGTCGGCGCTGATGATCGGCCTGGCCCTGGTGAGCGCGTTCGCCGTGCTCGGCCAGTCCATCAAGGAGTCGGTACGCGAGACGGTGTCGGAGAGCCTGGGTGCCGACTTCTACATCGCCACATCCAACCTGGCCCCCTTCAGCCCGCAGGTGGCCGCGGGGCTCCAGGGCAAGCCAGGCGTGGCGGTCGCCACCGGCATCCGGGGCGGGGCGGTCAAGATCGGCGACACCGACTCGACGGTGCTCGCGGGCGATCCGGCCGGCCTGCTGCAGGTCCTCTCCATCAAGCAGGTGGACGGCGACGTCAACGCGCTCGGCGCGGGTTCCCTCCTGGTCGACGAGGCGACGGCGGCCGAGCGGGGGCTGCGGGTCGGCGCGCCCGTCCCGGTCACGTTCGCGGACGGCCCGACCGAGCTGACCCTGGTGGGCACCTACGAGAAGAGCGCGATCGCCGGCCCCGCGATGATCGCGACCAGCGAGTTCGAGAAGCACTCGAACAACAACCTCGACCTGTTCGTGATGCTCAAGCTGGCCGACGGCGCCGACCCGGCCGCGGTCCGGGCCGAGATCGACAAGGTGATCAAGCCGTTCGGCAGCGTCGAGGTCCGCGACCAGTCGGAGTTCGTGGCCCAACAGGAGCAACAGGTCGACCAGCTGCTCGGGTTCGTGTACGTCCTGCTGGCCCTGGCGGTGGTGATCGCCCTGTTCGGCATCGTGAACACCCTCGCACTCTCGGTGATCGAACGCACCCGGGAGATCGGGCTGCTCCGGGCGATCGGCATGACCCGGCAACAGATGCGGATGATGGTCATCGTCGAGTCGATGATCATCTCGGTCTTCGGTGCGGTGCTCGGTGTGCTGGTCGGCAGCTTCTTCGGCTGGGCGCTGACCGGGGCACTGAAGAGCCAGGGGGTGACGACCTTCGCCTATCCCGTCGTAACGATCATCGCCGTGATGATCGCCGGCGCCATCATGGGCGTGCTCGCCGCGGTCTTCCCGGCGCGTCGAGCCGCCAGGATGGACATCCTGCGGGCGATCGCCACGACCTGACCCGCGAGCCCGCCGCCGGACGCGGGCCGGGCCTCAGCCGGGGTCGGCGCCGGCCCGGTATCAGCCGGAGTCGGCGCGGGCCGGGTCCGGACGGCGGGCGAGCCCGGCGAGCGTGGCCAGGTCGACCGCGTGCAGGCTGTCGACCCGGGCCGCGACCTGGCCGGGCAAATCGGCCGCCGCGATCGGCATCGACGGGACGAGGACCGTCGCGCAGCCGGCCGAGATGCCCGCCGCGGCCCCGGTGAGGCTGTCCTCCAGGACCACGCAGGCGGCGGGATCGGCGCCGAGCAGGCGGATCGCGGCGAGGTAGGGATCCGGGAACGGCTTGCGCCGGGCGACCTCGTCGCCGGCCACCGTCACGGTGAAGTGGTGCGCGCCCAGCACGGCGACCACCGCGTCGACCAGCGCACGGTAGGACGAGGAGACCAGGGCGGTCGACACCCCGGCCGCCGTGACGGCGCCCAACAGTTCCAGTGCCCCGGGCTGCGCGACGACCGCACCCGGTTCCCGGAACAGCTCCGCGGAGCGGCGCAGCAGGAACTCGGTGGTCGCGGGCTCGTCCGAGACGGGGCGCCCCAGCATCGAAACCATGATCGGGACGGCGGTGTCGATACCGTGGCCGATCATGGCAAGCTTCATCTCGGGCGTGAACCGCCCGCCCAGGCGCGCCGCGGCCTCGTTCTCCGCGATCGTCCACAGCGGTTCGGTGTCGACGAGCAGCCCGTCCATGTCGAACAGGACCGCCGCCGGCAGGTCGCTCACAGTGTGTCGTCCTCCGGGGAACCAATCGGGGAGCGGCCCGCGGACGGCCACACCGCACCCACGGCGCCAACGGCCGCGGGGGCCCGCTCGGCCGGGGCAGGGAGCAGCTGGGGACGCACCCTGAAAGGGTACCGGGGTGGGACGGAAGGCCCTCCGCGGGCGCCGGGGCGGGCCGGCGGCCGGGGTCCGGGCCGGACGCGGCGACCTCCGGCGGTGGTGGCCGCAACGGGCGCGGGCACCCCGGTTCCGCCGTCGGTGGAACGCGGCACATACCCGATATCGACCTGACAGGTCCCGCCCGACATAACCTCTGCGACGGGATGGACACGATGGATCGATCCCCGCCCGCCTACCGGTCACGGACGGGGGGCGTCGATGCCCTTGAGGCGGAGGTTGCGATCACGCGGCAGACTGGACAGCGGGCGTTCTCCCGGATCGGGAGGACGTACGGTTGCACTGTCACGGGGGCAGGGGGCCGCCGCGGGGCGGCAGGAGGTGGTAGGTGATCGAGTTCTCCGGCGTCGGCCAGCTGCGGTCGCCGGTGGTCGTGGCCGCCTTCGAGGGGTGGAACGACGCCGCCGACGCGTCGTCGGCGGCCGTCGAGCACCTGGAGAACGTCTTCGGTGCCCGCGTCATCGGCGCGATAGACCCGGACGACTATTACGACTTCCAGGTCAACCGGCCGACGGTCAGCGGTGCGGACGGCGCGTCACGCAAGATCGCCTGGCCGACCACGCGGCTCTCGGTGGCGCGGCCGGCGAAGTCCGAATCCGACCTGGTGCTCGTGCGGGGCCTGGAACCGAACATGCGCTGGCGGGGATTCACCGACGAGCTCATCGAGGCCGTCCACGCACTCGGCAGCGACATGGTCATCACGCTCGGGGCGCTGCTGGCGGATTCGCCGCACACCCGCCCCGTCCCGATCAGCGGTACCGCCGGGGATCCGGCCACCGCCGCGCGGCTGGGCCTCGAGGCCTCCCGCTACGAGGGGCCGACGGGCATCGTGGGCGTGTTCGCGGACGCCTGCTCGCGGGCGGAGCTGGCCTCGGTGTCGTTCTGGGCCGCCGTGCCGCACTACGTCGCCAACCCGCCGTGCCCGAAGGCCACCCTCGCGCTGCTCCGCCGGGTCGAGGATCTTCTCGACATGGAGATCCCGCTCGGCGAGCTGCCGGACAAGGCCAAGGCGTGGGAGCGGCAGGTCGACGAGCTCGCCGCCGGGGACACCGAGGTCGCCGAGTACGTCCGCTCGCTGGAGTCGCGCGAACCGGAGACGGCGCTGCCCGAGGCCAGCGGCGACGCCATCGCCCGGGAGTTCGAGCGCTACCTGCGCCGCCGGGGGGAGTGACCGCGCCCGCGCGCGAGGTCTACTCCTCGACGATCTCCGCGTCGAGGATGTCCTCCTCGGCGGCGGGGCGGTAGCCCGCGGCGGGCATGCGTACCGGGCCGGTTCCGGCTCCCCCGGCGGCCGGCCCGCCGGGGACGAAGCCGCCGGCCAGGTCGGTCGGGTAGGGCTCGGCTTCGGGGACGTCCCGCTGCTGCTGGCGATGGCGCCCCGGGCCGCGCCGCGCACCCGCGGTCGCGGAGCCCACGGTCGCGGCGCCCGCGGCGGCTGAGGGCGCCGCCGGGCTCGTCTCGGCGGTGAGCCGGGACGAGGCGGCCCATGCTCCATGGGTGCTCCCCCCGGAGCTCGTCGCCCCGGCCGGCGCGGACGCCCCAGCGCGGCTCGCTCCCACATGCCCGGCCCCCACGTGCCCGAGGCCCACGGACCCGGCGCCGAGGTGGCTCGTGCCCGTGTGCCCGGTACCGGTGTGCCCCGCCGCATACCCGGCCGCGGCGTAGGCGCTGCCGCCCGGCCCCACACCACCGGCCTGACCGGTGCCGGCGTGGCCCGTGCCGCCCGGACCACGCAAGGGGTCACCCGCACTGTCGACGCCCCCGGTGTGACCGGCGTGGTCTGAAGCCGGGAAGTGCGGGCTCGACGCCGCCCCGCCCGGCTGCGACTGTGACTGCGAGCCGGGCTGCCCTGGTGGCCCCGGCTGTTCCGGCGCGGCCGGGTGGCCCGGACCCGCCGCCGGGTGGCCCGGCGTGAACGGGGCCGCCGACGGATCCACCGACGGCGCTCCGGCCAGGTTCGGGCCCACCGGAGCGCCGGCGTCAGCCCGGCCGCTGTCGGCGGCGACGCCATCGGGTGACACGCCCGCGCGGGCGAGGTCGGTCACCGCCCGATCGATCTCGTCCCCGCCGAGCAGCCGGCGCAACCGCAGGACGGCGCCGATGATCTCGCCCTGCTGGCGCCGCAGCGCCTCGAGCGAGTGCGTTCCGCGCACGATCTCGGCCTCGAGGTCCTCGTGCCGGGTCAGCGCGAGCCGCCGGCTCTCCTCAACCGCGTCGAGGATCAGCTTCTCGGCCTGTTCCCGGGCCTCCCGGACGATCGGATGGTTCGCCCCCGCCTGCGCGACCGCCTCCTCCAGCGCCGACTCGGCGAGGTGGCGGGCGCCCGCGATGATGTCCTCGGCCTCGCGCTGCGCGATCTCGAGCATCAGCCCGATGCGCCCACCGGCCTGGGCGGGCAGACCCTCGGCGAGGCGGGCCTCGGCCTCCCGCCGGTCGCGCTCGTGGCGCAGCGCCGCCTCGGCCGCGGCCGCCCGGGAGGTCACCTCGCTCGCGTACCGCCACAGGACCCCGAGGTACTCGTCGACCTGCCGGGGGTCGTATCCCTGCGGTGCCTC
This sequence comes from Frankia sp. Mgl5, assembly GCF_023242985.1. Classification (NCBI taxonomy): domain Bacteria; kingdom Bacillati; phylum Actinomycetota; class Actinomycetes; order Frankiales; family Frankiaceae; genus Frankia; species Frankia sp. Mgl5. Next base: position 73,229 of record NZ_JALKFY010000605.1, read on the forward strand.
ATCAAAGGTCGGCCGGTCCATGGCGGCGCCGGGGGACTCCCGGCGGTGGTGCGCCCCCATCGGCTAGGTTCCTCTCGGTAGGACAGGCCCAAGGTCGACACCGAGCAGTGCGTCGACGGTGTCGCGGACGGTGGCCGGCGCCTGATCGTCCGCCTCGCCGCTGCCGCTGCCAGCGGCCAGTGCGGCCGCCGCCCACGCGTCGACCGCGGCGAGCGCTCCAGGCGCGTCGAGGTCGTCGGCGAGCCGGTCCCGGACCTCGGCCAGCACCGGCCGGAAGTCGGGGCCGGACGGCAGCGCGACGGCGGCGCGCCACCGGTCGAGCCGCTCGGCTGCCGCCGGCATGACGGCCGCGGTCCACTCCCACTCCACGGTGTGATGATGCTGCAACAGGGCGAGCCTGATCGCGGCCGGGTCCGCTCCGCGCGCGAGCAGCCTCGAGACGAACTCGAGGTTCCCCCGCGACTTCGACATCTTGTGGCCGTCCAGGCTGACCAGCGCGGTGTGGACGTAGGCGCGGGCGAACGGCCGGGCGCCGTTCGCGACCTCGGCGTGCGCGGCGCTGCACTCGTGGTGCGGGAAGGCGAGATCGCTCCCGCCGCCCTGGATGTCGATCGTGGCGCCGAGGTAGTGCCGGGCGATCGCGGAGCACTCCACATGCCAGCCCGGCCGCCCCGGGCCGAACGGCGACGGCCAGGACGGCTCCCCCGGCCGCTCCGCGCGCCACAGCAGCGGGTCGAGCGGGTCCTTCTTGCCCGGCCGGCCGGGATCACCGCCGTGCTCGGCGCAGGACACCAGCATCTGCGCGGGGTCGAGGTGGGCCACCTGGCCGAAGTCCGGCGCCGCGGCGACGGAGAAGTAGAGATCGCCGTCGACGGAGTACGCGGCGCCGCGCTCGACGAGCTGGGAGACCATGTCGACGATGAGCCCGACGGCCTCGACGACGCCGACGTAGTGGTCGGGGGGCAGGATGCGCAGCGCCGTCATGTCGGCCCGGAACAGGTCGATCTCGCGGCGGGCGAGGTCGCGCCAGTCGATGCCGTCGCGGGTGGCCCGCTCGAGCAGCGGATCATCGACGTCGGTGACGTTCTGCACGTACCGCACCTCGTGGCCGGCGTCCCGCAGCACGCGCTGGACGAGGTCGTAGGTGAGGTAGGTGAAGGCGTGCCCGAGGTGGGTGGCGTCGTACGGGGTGATCCCGCAGGCGTAGAGCCGGACCGTCGGCCCGAGATCCAGAGTCCGCACTCCGCCGTGCGCCGTGTCGAGAACGCGGAGGTCGCGACCCTGTCCGGGAAGCTTGGGGAGCTGAGGAAAGGGCCACGCCTGCATGCGTGTCAGGGTAACCGGGGCCGGGCCGGCCGCGGGACAAGCCGGGCAGGCCGGCGACGAGCAGGGCACAACCCCCGCCCGGGCGTGTCGCGGCCGGCGGCCCCGTCGGGCCGCGTCCGCCGGCTCAGAACGGCGGCCAGGGAATGGCCGGCCAGTCCCCGGAGGGCAACGGGAAACGGCCCTCGGCCAGGAGCCGGTCGACCCGGGCTCCCAGTGCCCGTAGCTCGGTCGTGGTGAGCAGCGGCTCGAGCCGCTCCCCCAGATCCGCGCCCAGCGCGTCGCGCACGCCCTGCAGGAGCGTGGTCTCCGCCGCGTCCAGCCGCTGGCCCCGCCAGGTCCACAGCAGCGTGCGCAGCTTGTCGTCCGTGTGGAACGTCACGCCGTGGTCAATGCCGTGCACCCGCCCGGACGGCGCCGGGAGCAGGTGGCCGCCCTTCCGGTCGGCGTTGTTGATGACGGCGTCGAACAGCGCGATGCGCCGCAGCTGCGGGTCGTCCGACCGGGTCAGCGCGACGAGGTCGACGGTCGTGTCGACGTCGATCCAGAGCTGGACCATCCCCGCGCCGAACGGGCCGTCCCGCATGACGGTCGGTGGGACGATGCCCGGGTCCATCGCCTCGGCGACCTCGTAGGCGGCCAGCTCACGGGCCGCCAGCGTCCCGTCCGGGAAGTCCCACAGGGCGCGTTCGCCGCGTACCGGCTTGTACACGCACCGCCCGCAGAGCTCGTCGGCCCGGATCTCGCACAGCAGCGTGGCGTTGCTGGCGTCGACCAGCCGCCCGGTGATCTCCAGCTCGCCGGTGCGCAGGAGCGCCAACGCCTCGCTCACGCCCAGCCCGCCGCTGTCGAGCGGGTCCAGCGGCGCACGCCGCCCAGGGTCGGCACCGGCCGCGGAGAGGCTCACGGTTCCAGTTTGGACGTCGGCGGCGCGACCGGGGATGTGGCCCCGCCCGATCCGGCCCCGGCCGCCTCGGAGACCGTACCCGGCCGGACACCGTCCACGGGCGGCTCGGCGCCGGCGCCACCTCCCACGACCTCGTCCTCGCGGGGACGCTTCCCGTCGCCCGCTGGCGACGGCGGTGCGGGCAGCAGGTCGGCGACGGCTCCGCCGACATCGTTGACGCGCCGCACGAACGGCCGGTGGTCGCCGTAGCGGACGACCGTGAGCGAGCACGGGTCGACGGTGATCCGGTGGTACATGTCCAGGTGCATGCCGAGGGCGTCGGCGAGGACGGTCCGGATCACGTCGCCGTGCGAGCACAGCAGCCAGGTCGCGTCCGGGCCGAGGCGCTCGTTCCACTCGCGCACCGCCGTGACGCCGCGGGACTGGGTGTCACGCAGCGCCTCCCCGCCGGGGAACGTCACCGCGCTCGGCTGGGCCTGTACCACCTTCCACAGCGGTTCCTTCGCCAGGGTCGCGAGTTCCTGCCCCGTCCAGTCGCCGTAGTGGCACTCCCCTATCCGCTCGTCGGTGTCGATCTTCTGCACCCCGGCGGGCGCGGACGGGCCCTCCGGGCGGCGCCGGGCGATCTCCGCGGCCGTCTGCTGGCAGCGGTCGAGCGGGCTGGACACGATCGCGGCGAGCGGGATGCCGGCGAGCCGCCCGGCCAGCGCCTCGGCCTGCTGGCGGCCCCGCTCGTCGAGCCCGACGCCCGGGGTCCAGCCGAGCAGGATCTTGCCGGTGACCGCGGTGAGGCCGTGCCGGACCAGCAGGACGGTGGTCAACTTCGGACCTTCCCTTCGTGGTGTGGCGGCAGGCCGGCCTGCGATGCGTACCACCAGGCGACACCAGCCAGCCCGCAAGTGGGGTGCCGGGGCGCGCGCGGCCCGGTCGACCCGGCCGGGCCAGGCCCGTTGACCTGGCCGAACGCCTGGATTCGATCGTTCGGCGGCTGGCACCGAAATGCGCGATCGGACTACCCACGGACCACCCGCCCCACCACGCTACCGAGCGGGCGGGCTCGGGGCGGCGGCCGGCGTCGTTACGCTTCCGCCATGCCCGCAGACGCCGCCGACTCCCCGTTTCGGACCGCCGCCGCGGTCGAGGACCGCGCCGCCGGCCCGCCGTCGGCCGGCCCGGGACCAACCCCGGACGACGCCGTGGTCTTCAAGGCCTTCTGCGGCGCCGGCCTGTGGCCGGGCCTGGGCCGGACGACGGCGGGCCGGCTGGAGGAGGCCGGCATCGAACGCCGCGAACACGTCGACCTGCACCGCCTTTCCTCGGTGCCGGGTGTCTCCGGGCCGCGGGCTCGCCGCCTGCTCGACACGTTCCGCGCGGCGGAACCCACCTACGCCGCGGTGGAGATGCTGGTCGCGGCGCGCCTGCCGGCGCGGCTTGCCCGCGGCCTGGCCGACGCGCTCGGCCCCACGGTGGCCAAGGCGCTGCGCGCGGACCCCTGGTCGCTGCTCGAGGGAGGCGAGGCCGAACTCGGCGACGCCGATCGCTTCGCCCGCCACCTCGGGCTGGACAGGGCGGACCCCCGCCGCGGGCCGGCGGTCCTCATCCACCTGCTCGGTCGCGCGGCGAGCCGCGCCGGCGACACCGCCGCCCCGGTCGCCGAGGTGGCCCGGGCCGCGGTCCGCGAGGGGGTCACCGAACCCCTCGACGCGCTGTCCGCCGCGCTCGACTCCGGCCGGGTGATCCAGGTCGACGACCGTCTCGCCCTCGAGCGGTACGCGATGGCCGAGCAGGCGATCTCGGACGGGGTGGAGCGCCTGCTCGCGACCGCCGAACCGTTCCGGCCCGAGGCCGGTGGGCGGCGGGCCCGGCGGCGCGCCGGCAGCGGACCGGGCGAGGAGCGGCCGGCAGTCGCCGCGCCGCCCGAACCGCCGGCGCCGACGTCGATGTTCGACGACGACGTACCGGACGACCACGCACCGGACGACGAGCCGCCCGGCAACGACGCGGCCGGCTCCGCCTACGGCGCGGCTGGGTCCGATGCGGCTGCCGTCGGCGCGGGCCGCGCCGACGGCGCGGGCACGGTCCCCGGCGGCGCCGAACCGGGCGCGGCGGCCGACCGCGCCGTGGCCGGGCTGGACGAGGTCCAGCTCCAAGCCGCCCGCACCGCGCTCGAGGTCGGCGTGAGCGTGCTGACGGGTGGTCCCGGCACGGGCAAGAGCCGCACCGTCGCCGCGGTCGTCCGGCTCGCCGAGGCCGCCGGCGTCGAGGTGGCGCTCGCCGCGCCGACCGGCCGGGCGGCGAAACGGCTCGAGGAGCTGTGTGGCGCGCCGGCCAGCACCCTGCACCGGCTGCTCGGCGCGCAGGGCCGCGGCGGCGGGTTCGCCCGCGACGAGCACAATCCCATCGAGGCCGACCTGGTCGTCGTCGACGAGACGTCCATGCTGGACGCCGAACTCGCCGCCGCCCTGCTGGACGCCTGCGCCGACGGCACCCACCTGCTCCTCGTCGGCGACCCTGCGCAGCTCCCCAGCATCGGACCGGGTCAGGTCCTGGCCGACCTGCTGGAGGCGGAGGTCGCGCCGGTCACCGAGCTGACCCGGCTCTACCGGCAGGCCGACGGCGGCGCGATCGCCACGATGGCCGCGGCGGTCCGCCGCGGTGAGCTGCCGCCACCCGGTTCGGGCCGTGAGGTCGTCGTCGTGGCGGCGCGTTCCTCCGGCGAGGCCGCGCACCGCGTCGTCCAGCTCGTCACCGACTCGATTCCGCGGGCCCTGGGCATACCCACCGAGGACGTACAGGTGGTGACGCCCGTGCACGGCGGGCCGGCCGGCACCGGCGCGCTCAACGCGGCGTTGAAGAACGCGCTCAACCCGGGCCGCGGCGAGGTCTCCGGCTTCGACGTCGGCGACCGGGTGGTGGCCACCGCGAACCACCTTGACCTGGGATTCGCCAACGGTGAGATCGGTGTGGTCGTCGCGCTCGGCGAACGGGGCGGCCTGCGGGTCGCCTTCCCCGGCGGCGAGCTCGACGTCCCCTCGCACGGCGTCGTGGACCTGCGCCACGGGTGGGCCGTCACGGTGCACCGTGCCCAGGGCAGCGAGTGGGCCGCCGTGGTCGGCGTCTTCCCGCCGGAGGCCGGCCGGATGCTTACCCGGCCGCTGATCTACACGGCGATGACGCGGGCACGCAGCCACCTGTCGGTCGTGTCGGTGAACGGCCCGGCGCTGCGGGCCGCGGTCCGCGACGCGGGTGGCCGGCGGCGGGCGACCCTCCTCCCGGCGCTGCTGACCGGCGAGTCCGCGGAGCCATTCGGGCCGATGGACGACATGGACGACACCGACGACCAGCCCGGCGAGGACGGCTTCGGCGCCGGCCTCGCTGACGGCGCCGCCGCCGGGGCGGCCGTTCTCGCGCCGGCCACGAAGGAGCCGGTCAGACCATGACCCCCTTGACAACCCGCACACGACACCACGGCAAGATCGTGCGTCGTGCGAATGGGTAGCGTGCGGAGGGTGAGCGCAGACGACCTGCCGACCGGCCAGGTCACGGGCACTACCGCGGAGCCGGCAGCCGCGGGGCCGGGAGCCGCGGCTGTGGCGCCTCGGCCGCGGTCGGCGCAGGACCCACCGAACGACCATGCGGTGCTGACCAGCCGGCCCCCGCGCACCGAGCTGCCCGGGGAGACCCAGCCGGACGCGGAGACCCAGCCGGACGCGGAGACCATGACCGCTGCGGAGACCGAGCCGAGCGCGGAGGCGGAGCCCGCCGCGGAGGCGGAGCCCGCCGCGGAGGCGGAGCCGGGTGAACAGACCGTGCCCGCCCAGCGGACCGATTACCCATCTCGGGCCGAGCCGGCGCGGCTGATCGCCCGGTTCCGCCGGGCCCGGGACTGGACCGTCGCGGCCTCGTACCAGTTCTTCCTGGCCGGGACACTCCTGGCCGTCGCCGTCGGTGCCGTGCTGCGGTTCGCCACCCCGAGCCACCTGTGGCTCGACGAGTCGCTCACCGTCGGCATCGCGTCCCGGCCGGTGCCGGACCTGCTGCAGGCGCTGCGTCACGACGGGTCACCCCCCCTGTACTACCTGCTCCTGCACGTCTGGATCAGCGTGTTCGGTGACGGGGACATCGCCGTCCGGGCGCTGTCGGGCGTGCTCTCCCTCGCCACACTCCCGCTGGCCTGGCTCGCCGGGCGGTACGTGGGCCGGGCGGCGACCGCCCTCGGCAACGGCGGGCCGTCGGCCGAGCAGCGGGTCGGGCTCGCCGCGCTCCTGCTGTTCGCCTGCTCGCCGTACGCGATCCGCTACGGCAGCGAGACGCGGATGTACTCGCTGGTCGTCCTGCTCGTGCTGGTGTTCGGCTTCGCCGCCGTCCGGGCGCTGAACCGGCCGGACCTGCCACGGCTCGCCGCGCTGACGCTGGCGACCGCCGCCCTGGTCTACACGCACTACTGGACGTTCCTGGTGGTGTTCACCGTGGCGGCGTTCCTGCTCCTGCAGGCGCGGCGGCGGGAGCACTACCGCCGCCCGGCGCTGCGGGCGTTCGTCGCGATGGCCGCCTCGGCGGTGCTGTTCGCGCCCTGGATGCCGGTGTTCCTCTTCCAGATGCTGCACACGGGGACACCCTGGGCGCCCCGGGTGCAGGCCCAGGTGCTGCTCGACACGGTCTTCGACTGGGCCGGCCCGCAGTCGACCGGCGCGCTGCTGGGCATCATCCTGCTCGGCGGGGCGCTGATCGGGCTGACGGCCCGTCCGCTCGGCGGGGAGCTGCACGTCAAGATCTCCGGGCGGGCGCCGGGCAGGTACCTCGCCGCGATCTGGCTCGCGCCGCTGGTGCTGGCGTACTTCGTCAACATGTTCGGCGGCAGCGCCTACGCGGAGCGCTACACCGGGATCGCGCTGCCCGCCTGCCTGCTGCTCGCGGCACTCGGGATAGCGCAACTGCCGGTGCACCGGGCGTTCGTGGCGGTGGTCGTGGTCGCCTCGATCAGCGGCCTGCTCGGTGGGTACCAGCTCGCCCGGACGGAGCGGACCCAGGCGGGCGAGATCGCCAACCGGATCGCCGACCTCGCCCGGCCGGGGGACGTCGTCGCCTACTGCCCGGACCAGCTCGGCCCGGCCGTGCACCGGGCGATCCAGCGCCGGGGCGGCATCGACGTCCGGGAGATCGTCTACGCGGACGAGGCCGGGCCGGCGCTGGTCGACTGGGTCGACTACGCCGACCGGATGAAACGCGCGAACGGTGCGGCCTTCGCGGTCGAGGTCAACGACCTGGCCGGGCCCGACCACGCCGTCCTGCTCGTCCGGGCGGACGGGTACCGCTTTCTGGAGGGCGCGTGCGCGGTGCTCTCCGACCAGCTGGCGTCCCTGCGGGACCGGGCGTTGCAGGTCGAGAAGCGCGATCTTTACGAGGGTGCCTCCCTCGAGCGGTTCTCCACCCTGCGCTGAGGCGGGGCCGCCGCGCCCGCGGCCACCGCCAGCACGAGCAGCCCCATCGGCAGCGTGTAGTGGTTGAAGAAGGTCTGCTTGTTCATGACGTCGAGAGCGAGGAGGACCAGCGCAGACCCCGCGCAGAACCCTGCCGCCCCGCCGCGGGCTCGCCAGGCCAGCAGGTAGGCCGCGCCCAGCACGACGGCGGTCGCACCGAAGCCGAGGGTGATCCCGAAATGGTGCGCCCAGCCGGGTATGGACAGCGAGTGGTCCAGCACCTCGTAGCCGAGGTTGGTGCGCACGGCGTCGTCGACGAAGTCGCCCGGAGCCGCGATGACCCAGGGCGCGACGACGGCCACCCCCAGACCGGCGGCAGCCAGGGTGCGGCGCGGGCCGAACGCCGGCCAGCAGGCCGCGAGCGGGACCAGCAACGCCACGTGCTGCTTGCTCGCGAGGGCCAGCGCGAACGCGACGACAGCCGGCGCCGTCCGGCCCGCGGCGACCGCCCAGACCATCACCGCGAGCAGCGCGACCAGCAGCGGCTCGGTCCAGGACTGCTGCAGCGCGTACATGGACTCCGGTAACACGACGACGAGCAGCGGGAGCAGACCGGCGGCCACCGCCGCCAGGGCGAGCGCGGCCAGCAGCCCGTAGCGGACGTCCCCCAGCACCCACCGGAACGGCGCGAGCAGCAGGGACGTCCCCGGCAGGTACGGGTAGACGTCGAACAGCCCGCCGGCGGTGTAGCTGGCCCGATCCGGCGCCCACCGCTGGCGGTACATGTTCGTGCCCCGGGCCAGCCCGGAGGTGGAGACCTGGAGGAGATGGAACACGTCGATCCGCGGCTGCGGGGCGGCCGCGACAGTCGCGACACCCGCCGCGAGCGCGAGGCCGAGCACGGCCCAGAACACCCGGCCGCCCGCCGCCCGCCCGTGTGCGGGCCCGTACGCCCACCGTCCGCCGGGTGGCACGGCGCAGCGCAGGAGCGTCAGGCCGGCGAGCAGACCGGCGGCGGCGGCCAGCACGTCCGCGGCGGTCGCGGCCGGGCCGTGGGCGTAGTAGCGCGGGTGCCGCAGGATCGGCCCGGCGGCGACCACGATCCCGCACGAGGCGCAGGCCAGCCGAACGCCCGCGGCCCGCGGCGGAAGGCCCCGCGGCCGGCCGCGGCCGGCCCGGGCCCGCGGGCCACCCCAGCCACCCCGGCCGCTCGGCACGGCAACGGCGACGGCGACGGCCACCGCGAGACACCCCAGGAGCACCATGACCAGGGCGAGCGGGCTGTACCGGCCGTCGGAGAGGCTGATCCCCACGGCGACCCCACACCAGCCCAGCAGGAGCGCCACCGTGCCGGGCGAGGCCCCCGCCACGCCCCCGGCGCCTGATGCGCGGGCCGGCGCGGTGGTCCCCCCGGGAGGGTGGTCGCGCGACCGGCCCGGCTCGGCCGACTTCGACTCCGGGGAGTCGGGTAGGGCGCAGGACATGCCCGCACGATGCCAGAGCGGCCGTCACGCCGGCCCGCGCGCACCCCGCCGGCGGCCAGGTCGGCGCCAACGGGCCACATGCGGGCACGGTGACGGGACGCCATACGCCGAACCCGGCGAGGCGTCCGCGCCGGGGGGTCCGGTGAAGCGACGGTAACTGTCATGCGAGACTGCCCCCCGAGGCCGGATGCGAAGGTTCCGGCACCGGGAGGGGTCCTGCCAGTCGCGGGCGCGAAATCTCGCCGCGCGCACACCCCCCTACAGACCACGGACGTTGTCGTTGAGGAGAGGTCCGGCACAGTGACCGAAAAGCCAGAGGTAGTCGTCATCGGAGCCGGGCCGGCCGGTCTCTCCGCCGGCTGGGAGCTGATGAAGCGGGAGATCCCCGTGACGATTATCGAGGGTGACTCGGTGGTCGGCGGAATCAGCCGTACGGCCCAGCGGGACGGATGGCGTTTCGACATCGGGGGCCACCGTTTCTTCACCAAGGTCCCCGAGGTCGAGAAGCTGTGGCACGAGATCCTGCCGGACGAGGACTTCCTGCTCCGGCCGCGGTCGAGCCGCATCTACTACAACGGCAAGTTCTTCGACTACCCACTGAAGGCCGGTAACGCCCTCGGCGGGCTCGGGGTCGCCGAGGCGGCACGCTGCATCGGCTCGTACGCGCTGGCGAAGCTGCGCCCGCCGAAGGACCAGTCGAACTACGAGAACTGGCTGGTCGCCCGGTTCGGCTGGCGGCTCTACCGCACCTTCTTCAAGACCTACACCGAGAAGCTCTGGGGTGTGAAGGTCAGCGACATGCCGTCCGACTGGGCGGCCCAGCGCATCAAGAGCCTCTCGCTGATGAACGCCATCACCAACGCGGTGCTGCCCAAGCGCAACCAGACGGACATCACCTCTCTCATCGAGGAGTTCCAGTACCCGAAGTTCGGGCCGGGAATGATGTGGGAGACGGCTGCGGACAAGATCGTCAAGCAGGGCGGTCGGATCGTCTTCGAGGAGAAGGTCCGCAAGATCCACCACGAGAACGGCCGCGCGACCGGTGTCACGACAGTGGTCACCGGCGGCTACGGGCCGGGCGCCGGCGCGCCGGAGTCGTCCCGGGATGACCTCGGCACCGAGTACCAGTACACCGGCGACCACTTCATCTCCTCGATGTCGTTCTCGTCGCTGGTGCGCGTGATGGACCCGCCGGTCCCGGCACGCGTCCTGGCCGCCGCGAACGCCCTGAAGTACCGCGACTTCCTCACCGTCGCGCTGGTCGTTCCCAAATCGGCCGGATTCCCGGACAACTGGATCTACATCCACGCTCCGGACGTCAAGGTCGGCCGCATCCAGAACTTCGCGTCCTGGTCGCCGTTCCTGGTGAAGGACGGCCGGACCTGTCTCGGCCTGGAGTACTTCGTCTTCGAGGGCGACGAGATGTGGAACTCCTCGGACGAGGAGCTGATCGCGCTCGGCACCAAGGAGCTGGCCAAGCTGGGCCTCGTCCAGGCGGACCAGGTCGAGCGCGGCTATGTCGTGCGGATGCCCAAGGCGTACCCGTACTACGACATGGACTACAAGAAGAACGTCGACATCATCCGCGGCTGGCTCGAGGACTACGCTCCCAACGTCCACCCCGTCGGCCGTAACGGAATGCACCGCTACAACAACCAGGACCACTCGATGCTCACCGCGATGCTCACCGTCGAGAACATCATCGACGGGAAGAGCCACGACGTGTGGGAGGTCAACGTCGAGGAGGACTACCACGAGGAGGTCTCCTCCCCGGGCCGGTCGTAGTGGGGCCGGCCTCCCGGCCCTGACACCCGCCGTCCGCCGCCCTCTCCCGCTCCGCGTCGCGACCCTCCGCCCCGTCCCACGCCCACCCGGCGCGGGACGGGCGGGCGGCGGGGGCGGTGGCCGCGCGGTCCCCGACTCCACGGATCCGGAGCGGGTCGTCCCAGACAGTGCACTGTTCCAGGAACATGCCGTTTCGACAGCGCTCCGTCCCCTGAGCGTCCCGGAGCGTGTGGTCCCGGCCCGGCCGGCACGGCCGCCGCGGGACCGGTCAAGACCAGGCTTCACCCGTGGACGTGTCCGCGTTCACCTGCAGCAACGGGCGCGAACACGCGCCGGGCGTCCGCACCCGCGGACCTCGCCGTCGCAGTCGTGCCCCCGGTACCGAAGGGACTGACCGTGACCGACGTCGCGGTGCGGCCGGCGGAACACACCCCCGAGCCGGTCGACAGGGTCGGAGCTCGGCCCGACCGCGAGCACCGGATCTTCCGGGGCGCGCTGGTGCTGATCATCGCCGCGGCGGTGGTGGTGCGTTTCATCGCACGCCAGCCGCTGTGGCTCGACGAGGCACAGAGCGTGGCGATCGCCCGCCTGCCACTGTCCGGCGCGGCGCCCACCATGTGGGACGGGCTCCTCCAGGACGGCTCGCCGCCCCTTTACTACATCCTGCTGCACCTGTGGATCAGCGTCTTCGGCGAGGGCACCGCGTCGGTGCGCGGGATGTCCGCCGTCATCAACCTGGGCTCCGCGGTGCCGGTGTTCTATCTCGGACGCCGGCTCGTCGGCGACCGCGGCGCGAAGGTCGCGGTGGTGCTGTACCTCACCTCGCCGTTCGCACTGTACTTCGGCACCGAGACCCGGATGTACAGCCTGATCGTGCTGCTCACGGCGCTCGGCGGGCTGGCCCTGGAGCGGGTGCTGCGGGTGCCGTCGGTGAAGAACATGGTGCTGCTGGCCGTGGCGTCGGGATGCCTGGCCCTGACCCACTACTGGTGTCTCTACCTGTTGGTGACCGTGGGTGCGTGGCTGGTCGGGCTCGTCGTCGTCCGGCCCCGGGTGGCGGCGGCGCGGGCCGCCCGCCGCGGCCGCGGCGGGCGGGCCGGGGCACACTCGCGTGGCGGGCGCCGTCCGGCCGGGCCGGCGCCGGCGGGCGCGTCCGAGCAGCCCACGGCCGCGCCCGAGCTGCTCGCCGACGCCGCCGGCGGCGCGCGGCGGGCCGTGCCCACCTGGCACCCCCGCGGCCCGCTCGCCGGAATCATCGGGATCATCGCCGGCGGCCTGGTGTTCGCTCCGTGGCTGCCGAACTTCCGCTCCCAGCTCGCCCACACCGGGACGCCCTGGGGCGAGCCGGCGAGCTTCGCCGCCGTCAGCCACGCGTACGGGCAGTGGGCCGGTGGGCCGACCACACTCGGCCGGCTGTTGCTGTTCCTGATCACCGGCCTGGTCGCCGCCGGGATCGCCGGCCGTCCGCTGGGCGGGCGGTTCGTCCTGCTCGACCTGAAGGGCCTCGAGCCGGGCCGCACGCTGTTCCTCCTGGCCACCGGGACGCTGATCGTCGCCGTGGCGGCCGGCAAGCTGGTGGGCAACGCGTGGGCCGACCGGTACACCGCGACGGCGTTCGTCCCGTTCCTGCTCGTGGTGGGACTGGGCGCGACGATGCTGGCCGACCGCCGGGTGTTCCACGGCGTGGTCGCGGTCGCGGCGCTCGTCGGTGTCATCGCCGGGACGAGCGACGTCCGGCGGGAACGGTCCCAGGCCGGCGAGGCCGCGGCCGTCCTCACCCGGCTGTCCAGGCCGGGCGACATCCTGCTGGTGTGCCCGGACCAGTTGGGGCCGGGCCTCGCGCGCACCGTGCCGTCCTGGCTCAAGGTGTACGTGGTGCCGACCTACGCCGCCCCGGACCGGGTCGACTGGGTCGACTACGAGGAGCGCAACGAGTCCGCCAACGGCGTGGCGATCGCCCAGCGGGCGATCGCGGAGGCCGGGACGAACACCGTGTTCATGGCCGGCTCCGGCGCCTACCGGACCTACGAGGAGCTGTGCACCCAGGTCCGGGCGACGCTGCAGACGCAGCGGCCGGTGGCCGACGAGGTGATGGAGCAGGGTCTGCCGGCACGGGTCTACGAGAACTACGCCCTGCTGCGGTTCCGGGCGTCGTGACCACCCCGCGCGGCTGGCACCCGGGCGGACGTCGACCGGATCCGGGCCGGCGCGAGCCCGCTCCGGGCGAGGCGGACGCCGCTGGCCCGCCGCACCCGGAGGGGGGCCCGGCGGCGTTGCCCGCCGTGCTCCCGCCAGGGCCGGCGGCACCCCCACCGGGGCCGGTCGGGAGCGGCGACGGCCCCCGCATCGGCCCGGTCTACCTCGCCGGGCCGGCGTACGAGGCCTCGTCCGGCGCGGCGGAACCCACACGGCCCGCCGAGCCCACCGCGCCACCCACACACCCCGTACCGCCCGCGTACTCCGCACCGTTCTCGCCGCCGCCCGCGCACTCCGTCCCGCCGGCGGCGCACCGGGCGGACGCGCCGACCTCCGGGAGCTCCTGGTTCGCGCCGGGACGTCCCAGCTACCCGGCGCTGCACCTGCCCACCCCGTCGACGCCGACCCCCGCCCCGCCGGAGCCGGGCCAGTCGCCGGAGCCGGCGTCCGCGGGACCGCCGATCGCGGACGAGCCAGCGGCGAGTCCGTGGACAGCGAGTCCGTGGGCGGCAGCTCCGCCGGCACCACACCCCCCGGCACCACACCCGCAGGCACTGGACCCGCTGGGACCGGGCCCACAGGCGACGGCATGGGTACCGGACTCATGGGCCCCTGACCGGTGGACGCCTGACCGGTGGTCCCCGCGGCCGTCGGAGCCGTCCGAGCCGTCGGCTCCGATCACCGAGCCGTCGGCTCCGACACCGCTGACAGCGGCACCGGCACCGGCACCGGCACCGGCAGCCCCGGAACCGCTCGAGACTGCTACGGGGCCGGCCCTCGATCCGGTCGGGCGAACCGGCCCGCTCCAGGAACGCCTCTACGCCCGCGGCAGCCGGCGCAGGTCCGCGCGCGGCCCGGACGGCGCCACCGACGGCCGGCCGGCGACATCCGCGGGCACGTCGACCCAGGCCCAGGCGGCCATGGCCTGGGCGCAGCGCTGGTACCTGCGGGACGTGCTCATCGCCTGGATCGCGGCGCGGGCCGTGGTGGGCGCGGCGCTGGCGCTGACCAGGTTCGTCGCGGACACCGTCGCCGGTGACAACGGGGCCACGCTGGACACCACCGATCTGCTCGGCTGGGACGCCGGCTGGTACCTCAACATCGCCGACAACGGCTACGACGCGGCCGGCGCCGAGAGCCGCCGCTTCTTCCCGCTGCTCCCCCTGCTGGTCCGGCTCTTCACCGCCCTGCCCGGCCTGGGCGGCCACGGCGGCCAGGTGCTGCTCGTCCTGGTGAACCTGATCGCTGTCATGTTCGCCCTCGCTCTGGTCGGCATCGCGCGGGTCGAGGGGTTCGACGACGACACGGTGCGACGGGTGATCTGGATCTCCGCGCTGGCCCCCCCGGCGTTCGTCCTGGTGATGGGCTACGCGGAGGCCCTGGCGGGGCTGCTGGCCGTCACGGCGTTCCTGGGCGCGCGGACGCGGCGCTGGGAGCTGGCGGTGGTCGCCGGCCTGCTCGGCGGCCTGTGCCGGCCGCTGGGCCTGCTTCTCGCCGTCCCCGTCGCGATCGAGGCCGCGCGGGGGCTGCCGCTACCCCTGGCCCGGCGTCTCGGCGCCCCACCACCGAACCGCCTTGGTGCCCCGCAGCCGGACCGTCTCGGTCCGGCTGAGCCGGAAGACCTCGGTGCCCCGTCGGCACCACACGCCGCCGCACGGGAGGCGCTCGCGCGGCTGTGCGCGGTCGCCGCGCCCGTGGCCGGGGCGGGGATCTACCTGCTGTGGTCGGCGGCCGTCCACGGCGACGGCCTCGCTCCGTTGACCATGCAGCGGGACGCGGCCCGCCACGGCAGCACGGCCAATCCGCTGCTGACCGTCATCGACGCGGCGAAGGGCGCCCTGCACGGCGAGCTCGGCACCGCGCTGCACGTTCCCTGGCTGCTGCTGGCGCTCGTCGCGCTGGTCGTCATGGCCCGTGCCCTGCCGGTGTCCTACTCCGTGTGGTCGGCCCTGGTGCTCGCCGCGGTGCTGACGGGCAGCAACCTCGACTCGTCGGAGCGATACCTGTACGGGGCTTTCCCGTTCCTGCTCGTCGCCGCGCTGGTGACGGCACGGCGCGAGGTGTGGATGCTGGTGATCACCGTCTCGACCGCGGCGATGACCGTGTACGCGACACTGGCGTTCACGCTGTCCTACGTTCCCTGACCGTTCCCGCGTTCCCTGACCGGTTCCGCGTTCGCTGACCGGTTCCGCCTCGTCCAAGCCGGGCCCGCGGCTGATGATGGCTTGTGCTCGATGAGCCGTTACGCCAAGGTTTCCCCACGGGACACCCGTCGTTCGCCAAGGTGGGCGCGGGTTCGCGGGACAGGTCCGCGCCCGCGCGAGCCGGCTGGCGGCCGGATGACGGCCGCCGGACGAAGCCGCGCGGGGGCGGCAGGGCGGCCGGCACACCGGGCCGGCGACCAGGAGGTGCATGCGCCTTGGCCGACAGGGAGCTCGAGTACCAGCGGCTGACGATGCCGCCGGGCACCGACCGCCGGACCGCGGTCGCGATCCTCACCCTGCACGCCGAGTTCGGGGACTGGGAGCTCGAACGCTCCCGCATCTACCCCGATGGGACCCGCCGAGTGGTGCTACGCCGGCGGCGCCGTCCGGGCGGTCTGCCGGGATATCTCCCGACCTGACGCTCGTCGTTGGCTGTCCGGAAAGGCCTGCCTGACGCCGTCGGCCACCAGCCCGGCCCGGATAGACACAACACTTCAGGACGAGTGTGCCGCCGGCCGTCCGGAAGGCCGCGCGTCGTGACGTGAGTATCAACACGATCTCCCCCCGGCTTCACGGCGGAAGATGGAGAGGCGGACGGACCGTGCACCACTTCCGTCAGACACCCATCGGCACGTGGGGAGCGATTGTGACCGCTACGAGCGACGAACACCAAAAGCACCGGGTCGTGATCATCGGCTCGGGTTTCGGCGGGTTGTTCGCCGCGCAGGCCCTGCGGCGCGAGCCCGTCGAGGTGACTGTCGTCGCGAAGACCACACATCACCTGTTCCAACCGCTGCTGTACCAGGTCGCGACGGGCATCCTGTCCGAGGGGGAGATCGCCCCGACCACGCGTGAGGTACTGCGCCGCCAGGAGAACGTGAAGGTGGAACTCGGCGAGGTCGTGTCCATTGACCTCGCGACGAAGTCCGTGACGTCCAACCTGCTCGGGCGCACGGACGTACAGCACTATGACAGTCTCATCGTCGCGGCCGGCGCCGGTCAGTCCTATTTCGGCAACGACCACTTCGCCGAGCACGCACCCGGTATGAAGAGCATCGACGACGCGCTGGAGCTGCGCGGGCGCATCTTCGGCGCGTTCGAGGTGGCCGAGACGACACCCGATCCGGCCGACGCCGCGCGTTACATGACGTTCGTCGTCGTCGGCGCCGGGCCGACCGGTGTGGAGATGGCCGGGCAGATCGCCGAGCTGTCGCACCGCACGCTTCGGCAGGATTTCCGGCGCATCGACACGACGAAGGCGCGGATCATCCTCCTCGACGCCGCCCCGTCGGTGCTCGGCACGTTCGGCGAGAAACTGGCCGCCAAGGCCACTTCCAAGCTGGAGAAGCTCGGCGTCGAGATCCAGCTCGGGGCCAGGGTCGTCAACGTCGACTCCCGCGGCATCGACGTCGAGGACTCCGACGGCACGCGCCGCCGGATCGAGTCGGTCTGCAAGATCTGGGCCGCCGGGGTCGCGGCCAGCCCGCTCGGCAAGCAGCTCGCCGAGCAGTCCGGCGCGGTCCTCGACCGGGCGGGCCGCATCCAGGTGCAGCCCGACCTGACGCTGCCCGGGCACCCCGAGGTGTTCGTCGTCGGTGACATGGCCACCCTCGACCGGCTGCCCGGTGTGGCCCAGGTCGCGATCCAGGGCGGCAAGTACGCCGCGAAGACGATCAGCACCCGGCTGCGCGGTGGTCCGCCGATGCGGAACTTCGAGTACAAGGACAAGGGCAGCATGGCCACGATCTCGCGCTTCAGCGCCGTGGCCAGCATCAAGGGCGTCCAGCTCAGCGGGTTCGTCGCCTGGCTGATGTGGCTCGCCGTGCACCTCGTCTACATCATCGGGTTCAAGCACCGGGTGACGACCCTGCTGCACTGGACGGTCAGCTTCATCGGCCGGGGCCGCTCCGAGCGGACGGTGACCACACAGCAGATCTTCGCCCGGTCAGCACTGCAACGGCTGGGCGAGGGCTTCATGCCGACGCTGCCCGACGACTGGGCCTCCCGAGGCCCCTCGGCGGCGACCCGGCCGGCGGGGCAGCCTGGCGCCGTTCCGAAGGCCCGCAAGGCGCCGGCCGGCAACCCGGCGCCGGGCGCCGAGTCGGCCCATCTCGGTCCGGACGGCGCCGCGTCGGGCAGCGCCTCCACCGGCACCGCCTGATCCCGGGGTCCACCCCGACCGCACGGCCCGTCCGCATCCCCCGTCCGCACCGCCTGACCTCCCGGCCCGTGCGCGCGGCTCACGAACCGGCCCGGACCATCAGGTCCGGGCCGGTTCGCGCGTCAGGCCGGTTCGCCAGCCGGGCTGGTTCGCCTGGCAGAGCGGTTCGCACGCCGGCGCGGGTCAGCTCCCGTCAGGAGGCCTTCCATCAGGAGGCGGCGAGGAAACGGTCCAGGACGCGGACCCCGAACCGCAGGGCGTCGACGGGCACCCGCTCGTCCACGCCGTGGAACATGCCGGCGAAGTCGAGGTCCGGCGGGAGCAGCAGCGGGGAGAACCCGAAGCAGCGGATACCGAGCCGGGAGAACGACTTCGCGTCGGTACCGCCCGAGAGCATGTACGGGACGGCCCGGGCGGCCGGGTCCTCCGCGCGCAGCGCCGAGGCCATCGCGTCCACCAGTGGGCCGTCGAACCCGGTCTCCAGCGCCTGGTCGTTCACCACCCACTCACGCCGGACCTCCGGCCCGAGCAGCTCGTCGACCTGGCGCAGGAACTCCTCCTCCTGCCCGGGCAGGTAGCGCCCGTCGACGTAGGCCACGGCCTCGCCGGGGATCACGTTGACCTTGTGTCCGGCGGCGAGCTGCGTGGGGTTCGCCGTGTTGCGGATCGTCGCCCCGATCATGCGCGCGATCGGGCCGAGCTTCGCGATCGTGGTCTCCAGGTCGTCCGCGGGGAGCTCGATGCCCAGCGCCTCGCCGATCGAGTCGAGAAAGACGCGCACGGTCGGGGTCACCACGATCGGGAACTGGTGCCGACCGAGCCGGGCGACCGCCTCGCACAACTTGGTCACCGCGTTGTCCTCGCTGATCATCGACCCGTGGCCGGCCCGGCCGGCGACGGTCAGCTTCATCCAGGCGATGCCCTTCTGCGCCGTCTCGATCAGGTACAGCCGCAGGTCGTCCGAGACGGTGTAGGAGAACCCGCCGACCTCGCTGATCGCCTCGGTGCAGTCGGCGAAGTGGTCGGGATGGTTGTCCACCAGCCACCGCGCGCCGAGGGTGCCGCCGGCCTCCTCGTCCGCGACGAAGGCGACGACGAGATCACGGGGCGGACGCCGGCCCGACCGGACCATGTCGCGCACGACGGCGAGCGTCATCGCGTCCATGTCCTTCATGTCGATGGCGCCGCGCCCCCACAGGCAGCCGTCGGCCTCCTCGCCCGAGAAGGGATGCACGCGCCACTCGGACGGGTCGGCGGGCACGACGTCCAGGTGGCCGTGGATGAGCAGCGGGGAGCGGGACGGGTCGGTGCCCTCCACCCTGGTCACGACGCTCGTGCGGCCGGGCGCGGACTCGAGCAGCACCGGCTCCAGCCCGACCTCGGCCAGCCTGGTGGCCACGTACTCGGCGATGGGCCGCTCGTGGCCGTCGCCGTTCCCGCGGTTCACCGACTCGAAGCGCAGCAGGTCCCGACACAGATCCACGACCTCGGACTCGGCGGCGGACGGGACGGCCGGCCGCCCCGTCCTCGCCGCGAGTGGGTCCCCCGCGGCCGCGGCGGCGAGGGCGTCAGTGGGATCATGGGGCGCGTTTGCCATGTCTCCAGTCTGCCCCGCGCGGCATGCGGTCGCCGGGGCGGGGACGTAGCGTCGAAGCTGCGCGTTGCCGGCCGGTTTCAGGTCCAACAACGACCGATCACCCGGTAGGAGGACCAGCCATGACGCTGTACCAGTGCCCACGCGACGACCTGGGGTGCACCGCCGTCTTCCCAACCACCGGCGACCTCGACCACCACCTCCGCGCGCGGCACGGGTACGGGCGGGTGTGGCGGCTGACGTCGAGCCTGAGCCGTGTGACGGTGCTGCCCGTCGGGCCGAAGGCGGAGCGCCGGGTGCCCGGTGGGCGGGCGGACCACGGCGGCCCGTCGGCGCGGGCGGGCTCGGCCGGCCGGCGTGGAGGCGCCCGCACGAGCGGCTAGCCAGCGGCGGTGGGACGGGCGCGACGGCCAGCATCGCACCGGCGTTCGGCCGGTACCGGACAGGCGTTGGACCGGTGTCGGCGCGCCGAGCGGCCCGATGCGGCGGGCGGTCCCGGGCGGCACAGTGGAACCGCGCACGCCGCGTCCGGTGGCCCGGACCTGCGCTGCGCACGGCCACCCGGGCGCGGGTCGCTCCACCGGCGCCCGCCCGCCGCCGCGTCCCCTGGGGAGCCGGGAACTCCCCAGGGGAATCGCATGGTCACCATCGGTCGAGCCGTCGCGCCCCACCTTCCTTCACCGTCGAGCCCCGCCCGGGATGTCCGCCATCCGACGCAAGGCTGGCCGGTCCGGCGATTCCGCCGAGCTGTATCTTCCGGAAGCCACAACATCGCCCGGGCGTGCCAACCCGAGCGCCGGTATCCGGATGGAGAACGCCGATGACCACGCCAGGACAGCCGCCCAGCTACGGCGAGGGCTATCCCGGCCAGGGCCAACCCGGTCCGGACCTCTCGAAGAACACCGGTTACGGACCGCCACCCGGCGGATACCCGCCCGGCCAGCCCGACCCCGGCTACGGGCCTCCGACCGGCGGGTTCCCCTCTGGCCAGCCGGAACCCGGTTACGGCCCGCCGCCGGGATACCCGCCCCCGCCGGGCTACGCGCCCGGGTACGGGCCGCCGCCCGGGTACCCCGGCGGCTACGGGCCGGGTGGTTTCGACCAGTCCGCGCCCTTCGGCCGGCACCCGATCACCGGTGAGCCCTACTCGGACAAGCAGAAGATCGTCGCCGGCCTGCTACAGATCTTCGCCGGCTGTTTCGGCGTCGGACGCTTCTACCTCGGCAGCACGGGCATCGCGGTGGCCCAGCTCCTCACCTGCGGCGGCCTGGGCGTCTGGGCGCTGGTGGACGGCGTGATGATACTCACGGGCAACGTCCGCGACCAGTACGGCCGTCCGCTGCGGGACTGACCGCCACGCGGGCCGGCGCCCGCCGACCGGAGGCGAGAGGGAACGGCATGGCCACGACCGGACCGTGGGCCTCCCGCGTCCGGCGGCGGCTGGTGCTGGCGGGTGCCGGTTGCTGCCTGCTCGCCGGGCTCGGCTACCTGGCCGGCACCGACCCGCACGACCCGTCGTCCGTGATGCCGCGGTGCCCGGTCCGGGCGGTCACCGGGCTGGACTGCCCGGCCTGCGGTGGGCTGCGCCTCACCTACGACCTGCTGCACGGCATGCCGGCCGCGGCCGCCCGCGACAACCTGTTCCTCCTGGTGTGCTCCCCGCTGCTGGTCGCCCTCGTCGTCCGGCAGGCCCGCGCGTTCGACCGTGGTCACCCCGCGCCGCTGCCGCGTCCGCTGGCGTACGGGCTCGCCGGCGCGGCGCTGGCCTGGATGGCGGTGCGCAACCTGCCCGGATGGCCGCTCAGCCCGACCTCGGTCTGAGCCCGGATCCCCGGTGTGGGGCTCCGGTGGTGAGTCGCGCCACGTTCTGCCAGGTTGTTACCCATGGTCTCCGGTGACCCGACCGCCCCGGCAGCATCGACGTCGACAGTCCCGGCCCCGGCCCGGGGGCTGCCCGAGGCCTGGCTGTTCCTCCCCCAGCTGCGGATGGACTTCCCCCGGCTGCTGGACCGGGTACGGGCGGCGGAGGCGACCGGGTTCGACGGCGTCGCGTTCATGGATCACCTGGCCCCGCCAGGACTGCCCGCCGGCGACAGCTTCGACGCGATGACGACCGCGACGGCCGCGCTGGCGGTCACCAGCCGGCTGCGGGTCGGCCATCTGGTGCTGTGCGCGTCGTTCCGCCATCCGGCGGTGCTCGCGAAGGAGGCCGTCAGCCTCGACCATCTCTCCGGCGGGCGCTTCGAGCTGGGCCTGGGCTGGGGTTCCACGCCGGCCGAGCTCGAGCGGTTCGGCCTGCCGGTCGAGGACAACCCGACCCGCGCCGCCCGGCTCGCCGAGTACCTGGAGGTGCTCGGCGCCCTGTTCGGCGGCGAGGAGGTGACGCACGAGGGCCGCTTCTTCACCCTGCGCGGGGCGTTGCAGCACCCGGTGCCGGTCAACGGGCGGATCCCGCTGCTGCTGGGCGGTGCCGGCCGGAAGCTGACAATGCCCATGGTCGCCCGGCACGCCGACTGGTGGAACTGCCCGACCTACGGGCTGCGCGACCTCGCCGAGCTGCGTCCCCTCGCCGGCGGCGCGCGGCTGTCGACCCAGCACCCGGTCGGTTTCGCGGCGAGCGGCGCGGAGCTGGACGACGTCACGGCGGTGGCCCGGAAGCGTTTCGGGAACTGGGGCGGGTTGGTGGTCGGGACCCCGGACACACTCGCCGAGCACTTCGGTGAGCTGGCGGCCCTTGGCGTCGAGCGTTTCTACCTGCAGTTCACCGACTTCGCGACGCCCGAGACGATCGAGGCGTTCGCCCGCGACGTCCTGCCCGCCGTGCGCCAGGTCGCGACGACCGCCCGCGGCTGACCGGCGTCGCCCGTCAGGGCTGACACCTGGACAGGGCCGGATGCGGACCGTCGGCCCCGCCCGCGAGCCCGGCCGGGACGGGCTCATCCGCGCCGGGTTCACCTGCGTCGGGCACCGCTGCACGGCGGCGCACGGCCCACACCGTGACGCCGACCGCCACCAACGCCAGGACGGCACCCAGCGCCTCCGTGGGCAGCCCAACCAGCTTGAGGCCACTGAGGGACACCACCACCACGACCGCCGGGCGGATGATCCGGCTGGTGGACGTTCCTGCCGAGACCCGGGCTCCGAGGTAGACCCCGGGCAGGGAGCCCAGGAGCAGTGAGCCGGTCAGCCCGAGCTGGAAGTCACCGAAGATCAGGTGCCCGAGTGACGCCGCGGCGACCAGCGGGACCGCCTGGGCGAGATCGGTGCCGACGAGCTGGGAGCCCCGGATGGACGGGTACAGCCAGAGCAGCAGCACGATGATCAGCGAGCCCGAGCCGACCGAGGTCATGCCGACGACCAGGCCGCCGACCACGCCGATGGCCAGGGTCGGCAGCGGCCGGACGGTGATCGCGGCGGCATCCGCGGCGCCGGGCCCCCGGCGGCGGTCGATCTCCGCCTTCGCCAGCATCGCCAGCGCGGCGACGATCAGGATGGCCCCCATCGTGACCTTGATCCTGTCCTGCACCGCGGCCCCGTCGCCCAACGCGCGCAGCACCAGCACACCGCAGAACCCGGCGGGCACCGAGCCGAGCACGAGCCATCCGACCAGCCCGCGGTGGACGGTGCCCCGGCGCAGGTGGACCGTCGCACCCACGGGCTTCATCACGGCCGAGGCTACGAGATCACTTGAGACGGCGGCCAGCGGCTGCACGCCGAACAGCAGCACCAGGATCGGCGTCATCAGCGCGCCGCCGCCCATGCCGGTCAGCCCCACCACGAACCCCACGAGTAACCCGGCCAGCGTCACCAGCGGATCGACATCCATCAGACCACCTTCCCGACAGGCACGATAGGCATCGTCGGCTTGGTGGGTCGAGTGACTCCGGCCCGACCCGGGCGGCCACAGCCCGGTAACCGTCGCGGGGGGAGAGATCGGCCCATGCCCGACGGCGGGCACCGGTGGTGATCGACAGCGCGGCTCCAGCGTCGCGCCCGACCCGACACCCGGCTGCCCGACAACGCCCGTCGAAATACAGACCACCGCCACGAAAACCCATTCGCGGCAACACGGCGACTGATTCCACCGCCACCAACACGACCCGGAATCAGCCGTCGTCAAATCTCCATAATTTCACGGCACCTAGATTCTTTGTTTAGGAGGATCGCCGGGTGGCGAGACCCTTTTTTGGGTGCGGGGCAGCCGCACGCCGATACCGGCAATGGGGGAATGATGGGAAAGTCCGTGCCACGTAGGATCCTCGCGCTGGTCGCCACCGGCGCCGCCGCCGTGACCCTGGGCCTCGGCCCGGGTGCCGGCGCCGCGCAGGCCTTCACCGACTGGGACGACAAGGGATGCCACCACGAGCAGCGCTGGGACGACAAGGACTGGGGGAGCAAGGACTGGAACGACAAGGACTGCTGGAAGCACGACAAGTGGGACAAGGACGGGTGGCGGAAGCACGACAAGTGGGACAAGGACGAGTGGCGGAAGGACGACAAGTGGGACAAGGACGGGTGGCGGAAGGACCACCGGAAGAAAGATGACTGGGACTGGGACTGGGAGTGGTGATCAGACGAACCGTCGACTGAACCACTTATCCGGTCGTTCAACACGACCATCGGACGACAGCGCCGGGGAATAGAATGACTCGCGACACGCCACTTTCCACCATCGCGAACCACAGTTCCCCGGCGCGCCTCCCTTTTCTCCGGCACCGGGCTTCCCCACGCCGCGCACCCGGGCCGGGACAACTACGGGTTCAGCTGACGAGCTCGCCGACGCCCCAGGTCGCGGCCATCGCGACGGCCGCACCGAGCTCGACGAGCAGCCCGACACCGAAGGCGACGACAGCGGCCCAGGTCGAGGCGGTGGCTCGCCGGGCGTCGCGCAGGCGGGTGAGCTCCGCGAGGTAGATGCCCGCGAGCCCGCCGACGAGCAGGCCGAGAACCGGCACCACGAAGAAGCCGATGACGGCGCAGACCGCGCCGATGAGCATCGTCGAGAACGGCGCGCCGGCGGCCGACGCGGCCCGGCCCGGCAGCACGTACTTGGCCAGCGCACCGGCGACGAACAGTGCGCTCATGACCGCGAGCACCGCCCAGCGGCCCGCGCCGCCGCCGTCCGCGATCGTCCACCACACGCCGGCGCCCCAGACGAGGAGCAGGCCGGGCATCACCGGCACGACCACACCGACGACACCGACCGCCATCACCAGCGCCACAGCGAGCAGCTCGACACCGCTCATGGCGACGACCTCCCGGTACCCGACATCCTGATGCCCGACATCCTGATGCCCGGCGGCATGATGCCCGGCTTGCGCGGCTGGCATGCTCCGCCCGAAAATACCCGCCCCGCCGGTGTCACGCGGGGGCCTCGGTGACCTGCCCGGCATCCACGCTCAGGCGCCGGGTCACCCGCACGGCCTCCAGCAGCCGCCGATCGTGGGTGACCAGCAGCAGCGTCCCCTCGAACCCCTCGACGGCCTGCTCAAGCTGCTCGATCGCGGGCAGGTCGAGGTGGTTCGTCGGTTCGTCGAGGACCAGGCAGTTCACTCCGGCGCCCTGCAGGAGCGCGAGCGCCGCCCTGGTCCGCTCGCCGGGCGACAGGGACGACGCGGGCCTGGTCATCTGGTCCGGGCCCAGCCCGAACTTCGCGAACAGCGTCCGGACGTCGGCCGGGGAGGAACCGGTCGCCGCCTCGGCGACGTCGGCCGCCGTCGACTCGCCGCGGAAGTGGGTGCGCGCCTGGTCGACCTCGCCGAGGAGCACGCCGGAGCCGAGCGAGTGCCGGCCGGCGGTCAGCGGCTGGCGGCCGAGCAGCGCTGCCAGCAGCGTGCTCTTCCCGCCACCGTTGCGGCCGGTGATCACGATCCGGTCCGCCCAGGCGACCGTGAGGTCGACCGGGCCGAGCTGGAACCCGGACCGCTCGACGACGGCACCGTCCAGCGTGGCCACCACATCGCCCGACCGGGGGGCGGCGGCGATCGACATGCGCAGCTGCCATTCCTTGCGCGGCTCGACCACCGCCTCGTCGCCGCGCTCCATCCGGTCGAGCTGGGTCTGCAGAGTGCGGACCCGTCCGGCGCTCTTGGTGGCGGCCTCGATCCGTGCGCCGCGCGCCGAGCGGTCCGAGTCCGGCGACCGGCGCTTCGCCCGGACGGCCCCGCGCACCGACTGCTCACGCTGGCGCTGGACCTGCTCCACCAGCCCGGCCCGCCGGTCGGCGTAACGCTCGAAGCGCTCGCGGGCCTGGCGCCGGGCCAGGCCCCGGGCCTCCAGGTAGGCGTCCCAGCCGCCGGCGTACCGGGTGACGCCGTGCTGATGCTGGTCGATCTCGGCGACGGCGTCGATGGACCGGTCGAGGAACTCCCGGTCGTGGCTGACCACCACCAGCGCGCCCGACATCTGCTCGACGTACCGCTCGAGCCGCTCCAGACCGTCGAAGTCCAGGTCGTTGGTCGGCTCGTCGAGCAGGGTGATGTCGAAGCGGGACAGCAGGATGCTCGCGAGCGAGCCGCGCGCGGCCTGGCCGCCGGACAGCGTCGCCGTCGGGCGGTCCAGTGCCGCGGCGGGCAGCCCGAGATCGGCGATGACCTGCTCGGCGCGGACGTCCAGGTCGGCGGCGCCGATCGCCAGCCACCGCTCCAGCGCCAGGCTGTACCCGTCGTCCGCGCCGGCGACGCCGACCGTCAGGTCCTCGGTCGCGGCGTCCAGCGCCTGCTGGGCCGCCGCGACGCCGGTGCGCCGGGCGAGGTACTCGCGCAGCGTCTCGTCGTGGCGCCGGTCGGGCTCCTGGGGCAGCAGCCCGACCAGGGCGGTGGGCGGCGAGAGCTCGACCCGTCCACCGTCGAGCCGTACCAGGCCGGCCAGGGCCCGCAGCAGCGTCGACTTGCCGACGCCGTTCGGCCCGACCACACCGAGGCGATCACCGGGGGCGACGGTCAGGGACACCCCTTCGAGGACGACGGTGCCGCCCCGCAGCACGGTCAGATCGGTGGCGACGAGAGTGGCGGACATGTGTCCAGTGTCCCTGGCCGGGAATGTGTCCCGCTCGACCGTTCACCGCCCCACACCGTCGTGACCAGGAGTCGCCGACCTATCGGCAACAGGTGACGTCCACTGGACTCCGCGACAAATAACTTACCTAAAGTAGTTGAACATGCCCTTTAGGTTATCTGGACATACGATGGCCCCGCAATGGGTCGGACCGGCGCCGGATCACCCCCGGTAGGACTGGACGCCGGTTCAGCGCGATCGGAGGTTCGCCCACCCCCGGGTTCCTCCGGATCCCCGCGCGAGCGTTCGGACGGTTCAGCTATGGACGGCGCACCTCAGGGTGAGACTTCCACCCGTTCGGAGTGTCGAACCACGACCCACGCACGGTGTCGGGCATTTGGGACAGCCACCGCACCGCGGGTGCCGCCACTGCCCGAACACACGCAGAATAGGCTGATCAGGCCTAGTATCGCCCGATCCTGGCCACTGCGACGGCCACTGCCCCGCCGCGCGCCCGCGCACACGCCGGGGCAGGCGGCGCCAGCCGAGCGGCACGCGGGCCCGCATTCCTCGGGGGAGGCCCACACCGGTGACCAGAAGGCGGGCAGCGGCCTGGAACGGCCCGTGCGGGGACAGCACGCCGGACCGGGCCGCGCGGAAAGAGACGACGCGGGAAGGGACCGCACGGAACCAGTTCGCACGGGTCACGCGGAACGGGACGGCACGGGACCGGACGGCGCGAAGCGGGGCCACGCGGAACCCTGCGGCGCGGAGCGGGGCGGCGCGGAGCGGGGCGGAGAGATGATCGTCGACCGGGACGTCGTCGCGGCGGCCCTGCCCGGCTACGCTCTCGCGGCGGAGCTCGGCCGCGGCTCCTCCGGCGTCGTGCTGGCCGCCCAGGACGACGCGCACCGCCGCGTCGCGGTGAAGGTCATGCCGCTCGCTGCCGACGAGGACGCCACCTTCGGCGTGACCGGCGTCCTGCGGCCCGCCTCAGCCGTCGCGCTCGACGCCGAGTCCGAGGCGCTCCTTCTGGCCGGCCTGGACCATCCGCACCTCGTCCGCGTGTACCGTTACACCGCCCACGCGGGCCTGGCCCTGATCGTCATGGAACTCCTCGACGGTGGCAGCCTGCGAGTGCGGGCGACCACCGGCCTCTCGCTGGAGGCCGCCTGCGCCATGGCGCTCGTCACCGCGGCGGCCCTGGAGCACGTGCACGCCCGGGACATCCTCCATCGCGACGTCAAGCCCGAGAACATCCTGTTCACCGCGGAGGGAGTGCCGAAGCTGACGGACTTCGGCATCGCCCACACGCTGCGGGTGACACCGAGGGCGCCTGGTCCCGGTGCCCTGTGGGGTGTGGGTGCTCTGGGCGGTACTGGCGGTACAGGCGCTCCGGGTGGCACGGGGGGGCTGGGCGGCGTCGGCGGGCTGGGCGGTGTCAATGGTCCGGGCGGTCCGCCGGGCTCGGCGATCGGCACCCCGCGCTACATGGCTCCCGAACAGTTCACCCTGAGCCCGCTGAGCCCCGCGACCGACGTCTACGGGCTCGGGGTCGTCCTGTACGAGCTGCTGGCCCGCCGACCGCTCTTCCTCGTCCGGCCCGCGACCAGCGACGCGTGGGCCCGCCACCACCTCACCGTCACGCCACGCCCGCTGGCCGGGATCCCTGAGCCCGTCGCCCGGGTCGTCGAGCAGGCACTCGCCAAGGATCCGGACCGCCGGCCGCAGACCGCCCGCTCGTTCGCGCTCAGCCTGGCCGGGGCGATGGCCCGCGCCCGCGGCCCCGGCTGGCTCACCCGGGCCGGCATCCCGACGTTCCTCGACGACGAGGTCCGGGCGGCGGCCACCGGACCGAGCACGCCGTCCCGGACCTCCGGGACGAACCGGCGCCCCGACCCAACCGGCGACGATCACGGCCTCGAGGTCATCCTGGACAGCCCGTCACCGGCGGTGGCCGGTGACGGGCCCGGTGATCACGCCGACGACCAGCAGACCCCGGACCAGCCCACGGCGGCCGAGCCCACAGCCGATCAGCCCACGACGGGCCACCTCACCACGGGGGCGCCGGCGGCGAACACAAACCGCACCGGCGGCACCGCGGCGGATCCGGAGGCCAGTCGGGACAGCGGTACCGACCCGGCGGCGGCCGGTCCCCCGATGGCCGGCCCGGTCGCCGGCGAGGCGTCCACCGACGTCCTCACCAAAGATCAGGACACCGCCGCCGCTGCCGCCGGCCTCAGTCCCGTCACCAGCCCAATCAGCACCGCCAGCCCCACCGACCCCACAGACCCGGTCAGCACTCCCGGCCCAGGCAGTACCGGCGGTGCCGTCGGCACCGTCGGCACGGTCCGCACCGCAGGCGACGCCGGTGATGGCACCGGCGTCGACGTTCGCGCCGACAGTGCCAGCGGATCGGATCCGCGCCGGCGAACCAGCCTTCCGCCGGCCCGGGTCTGGGCCCTCGCCGTGCTGGCGCTGGTACTGGTACTGGCGGTGCTGATCGCCGTCCTGATCGCGATGCCGGGGTGACAGCTGGCCCGCCCCCCGGCGCGGCGCGGCGCCTCCGGCCGACGGCGCGGCCCCGCGACGCGCTCGGCCGGCCTCTCCCCCACGGAGCCGCCGGGGTCCCACCGTTGCCGGACGACCTCCCCGCGTCACCGCGCGCGGCGCTGAGAGCCGCGCAGGACCTGCTGGACGCCGGTCTGTACTTCCAGGCACACGAGGTCCTCGAACAGGCGTGGAAGGCCGCTCCGGCGGCCGAGCGAGGCCTGTGGCGAGGCCTGACACAGGTCGTGGTCGGGCTGGTCCACGCGGCCCGCGGCAACACCCGCGGGGCGACGGCCCTGCTGCGACGCGGGCTGACCGAGCTGGTCCCCCGCCTGTGCGAACCCACCGCGGACGGGGGCCTGGCCGGTGACGGCCCATGCCCCGGCCACGCGCGACGGGAAGCCCTGGACTCCCCCACCGGTGACCGGCAGCCCACGCCGGACGGCTGGCGGGCCCACGGTGTGAACCTGCCAGGTGTCGTGCGGTGGGCCGAGGACCTGCTCCGCCGGCTCGAGAAGCCGGGAGCGCAGGCCGGCGGAGTTCCACCGCCCCCGCGCCTCGTCACCCAGGGACACGACTGAACCCCCACCGAGCGCCTGGCGGACGGGCCCGGCCCAGCGGACGACGTCCGCCGGCGGACCCGGCCGGCGTCCCGCCAGGCTTCCCCGCCCCCGTCCGGGCGGCCATGTCGGGCGAGGACCACATTCGCGTGTTAGCGCGTGTTTGTCGCCCAGGGCGCCGGGTACCAGACTTTTGACGGCGCGGGGCGAAAAAGCACCTCCGGTCGGCAAATCACCCGGACGCACTTCTCGACGGATGCACTTCATGCCAGAAATGTGCGCGACGGCACCCCGGTAACGGGTTTCACCTCACAACGAAGGCGGTCAACGTGCTCTGGTTCATCATCAGCATGATCGTTCTCGGTCTCATCGCGGGCGCCGTGGCGAGGCTGGTCGTCCCCGGGCGCGACCCGATGGGAATCCCGGGAACCGTTCTGCTCGGCATTGTCGGGTCCTTCATCGGTGGTCTCCTCGGCTACGTGCTGTTCGGGCATGACCTGAGCGAGGGCGCGCTGCAGCCGTCCGGGATCATCGGTTCGATCATCGGCGCCATCGTCGCCCTGCTGGTCTGGCGTGCGGTGCACAGCCGGGGCCGCACCTCCGTTCGGCACTGACCCTTCACCGCCGACCGAGCAGCCCCCACGGTGACGGCCGGGCGCGTCCCCGGGCTCGCCCCGCCGGCACGCGGGCGGGGGCGGGCGCCGCGGGCGGCG